>JALVJU010000263.1 GCA_027034005.1 Marinilabiliaceae bacterium | reverse complement strand
TTGATAAGTGGTTTATTGTTATTTTTATTTCGCCTGAAGAGTCCCATGTTTATTTTGTTTTTTATCGAACTCAAAAATATGGGATTCTGAGGGCTTTTTAAAATCTTAACTTTAGGATGCTAGTGAAAAAAAGCCGCTAAATGCGGCTTTTCTGTTTTCATCTCCGAAGAGATTATTTTGTTATCAGATTAATGTCATCCATCAGTTTGTCCTTATACGATTTTCCGATAGGTATGATCTTTGAACCACCCTCATTCCTGATGATGACCGAATTATCCTCGATCATCTTAATCTTACTGATGTTCACAATGAAAGACCTGTGAACCCTGATGAATTTATCCGAAGGCATCTTCTCGGAAATGGCCTTCATGGTAAAGTGGATCGTATATTTATCCTTGAATGTATTCACAACCACATAGTTCTCCAGGGCCTCTATCCAAAGAATATCGTCATATTTAACGCGTACCAGAGTGCTGTTGTTCTTAATGAATATCTCACTGCCCTCTCCTGCCAGCTTTTCTTTCTTCTCAAACCTCTCCTTTGCCCTGCTGATAGCTTTTATAAACCTGCCGTACTGAACAGGCTTTAACAGATAGTCGGTGACATCGAATTCATAGGATTCAACTGCATATTTCTCCTTTGAAGAATAGATTATCACCTGTGGCAGCTCTTTTAATGACTTAAGGAATTCTATTCCCGACATCTCCGGCATCTCAATATCCAAAAATATCAAATGAACTTGCGGAGCTTCTTCTTTCGACATGCCATTGATAGCATCAACTGCACTGGTGTATGAACCAACCAGTTCCAGTCCTTCGGTTTTCCCTATAAAATCCTCAATGATCCTAAGGGACAACTTATCATCATCAACTATTATACAATTCATAAAAACTCGTTTGTCCAAAATTAAAAAAAAAATGAAAACAATAATACTTTTTGTCACTAATTGGACATAAATATTTTCACTTCATCAATAAAATATGCCCTTAGACTTATCATCATGCTATTTTGGTAAAAAATACCGAACCTTTATTAAAATTACAAAAATTATTTATGAATCCTAAATTTACTGCCTGTTTTCGTAATATCTTTTTTCAATAACATTACTTTTTTTGATAGACTTTCTTAACCACCCCAGCATGATCTCATCGGTTTCAGCTTCTGACAACTGCCATGGAATCACTGATTCCTTAAGTTTGTAGATCAGGTGATGAAGGGATATGGCAGCTGAAACGGAGATGTTGAAACTCTCGGTAAAACCGTACATCGGTATTTTCATGAACTCATCCGCATTATCCATAACAATGTCGCTTATTCCTGTGAGTTCGGTACCGAACACCAACGCTGTTTTTCCCTTTTCAAGATCAAAATCCTCCAGATTTGTATCATTGATGTGAGGAGTTGTGGCAACTATGCGGTAACCTTCACTTTTTAACTTTTGTATGGCGGTAAGAGTATTATTCTCTTTCTCTTTGTAATAATTTAGTGTAAGCCATTTGGATGCGCCCAGCGCCACATCCGGGTTTATTTTATACTCATTCCTGTTTTCTATGATATGCACATCCTGCACTCCGAAACAATCGCATGTTCGCAACACGGCACTTGCATTCTGCGACTGGTAAATATCTTCAAGGACAACTGTAAGGTAACGTGTCCTGTGTTCTAGAACCCGCTTTAGTTGTTTCAACCTGTTCTCTGTTACAAATCCCGAGAGATATTCAATTAAACCTTTATCCATTGCTGCTTTAAATGTCTTTTATATCCCACCCCTATAAAAACAAAAAGAGAGTACAATTATTGCACTCTCTAATATTTTTAAAACCGAAAAAAACTAGTTAATAGAATCAGTCAGTTCGCTACCGGCTTTAAATTTAACTACCTTCTTTGCAGGAATTTGAATTTCCTGGCCAGTTTGAGGATTTCTTCCTGTACGGGCACTTCTTTCAGAAACACCAAAAGAACCAAATCCTACCAAAGCAACACGATCACCACCTTTAAGAGCGTCGCCTGTTACTTTTATGAAAGCATCCAATGCTTTTTTAGCATCAGCTTTTGTTAAACCAGATTCACCAGCAATTGCATCGATTAATTGAGCTTTGTTCATAATAATTATTAATTTTAGGGTTAAAAACTAAATACCTTTAACTTTCTTATACAAATATAGATTTTTTAAAGTGTTTGCCAAATCCATCTAAAAAAAATTACATAAAAAAATGAAAAAAATTGAATCTTTCGCTGTTTTCTCACTGTTTATGCCCCTTTTCAAAGGATTCTCATGTAAACTTAAAGCATAAATCTGTACTTTCAAAATCTTTTGCAGATTTTTGTCGATTCTTATTGACGAAAACCCTATTTTATCATATAAACATTGACATTACTGTTGTTTCCTATGTTGTCACTGCCTGAATATGCATCATGAAATCATTGAGCATATTCGCATATTCCGGCGAGCCGATTATCTCGATATATTTATTGTCAACCGCCTCTACAAATTCCACATCTTTAAGCAGCACCTTCAGCGCATCATCAATATTTGCAAACTTCATGTGCACGAACGGACGCTTCCTCTGATAGAAACCACGGCCAGCCTTGGTCTTTCCCGCTTTAACCCTCAGGTAAGCGGCAATATCTGTCCCGTCAACCGAAAGCTGATAGATACGGTCAGGTTGTTTGCTTGTCCATGCAACCATCTTTTCGTCTCCCAGCTTATTGAGTTTGCTGAGGGCCGTACTTACCATATATAATACAAGTTTCACCTTCAGATATTTCTCATGCTCTTTCTTGGGTCGCACATTGGGCATCATCAGTTTAAGCCTCAGCAGTGTGGTGATAACTTTTATCAGAAGCCCCGGCTTTGTGAACCCTTTGATGGAAGGCAGTGCTGCCCCTCCTTTCAGGAAGGTGTTCATTTTCTTCACAGAACCGAAACTGAAAACTATATCCGCTTTTTCTGCCGGTTCCGGCTTCACCTCCAGGTCGCCATCTTTGAAGATCAAGGTTGCCCCGATATACCCGCCATCATGTTTTGCCCTGAAAACAACCGATACATCTACATTCTCAAATTTTTTAGCTATTGCTGGGTCATCTTTGAGCAAAACCTTTATCACGGGAAATACCGCAGTGATATATAATTCTGCCGTCAGCAGTTCTTTTTTATCTGTCATTATTTTTCGAAATGAGTTAGATTAAACTTCATCTTCCCAGTCATCGTCCTCTTCAAAGTCCTTGCCCATGATCTCACGCACCTTCCCGATTATGCCATCGGCATTAAGCTTGTAATATGCGTAAAGATCCTCGGGATAGCCAATCTCGGCAAACTCATCGTTAAGGCCTACTTTGGTGAAGGCACATCCTTTACCGCTTTCGACGATAACATCGGCAACTGCGGTTCCAAGTCCGCCTAAGACGTTATGCTCTTCAACTGTGAGGATACGACGTGTTTCCGTCACAGCCTTCATAATAGCTTCCTTGTCGATAGGTTTAATGGTGTGCATATTGATAACCCTGACGCTAAGCCCGTCGTTCTTTGCAAGGAAATCGGCAGCCTCGGCAGCCTGAAGCACAGTGATACCCATTGCGATTATGGTGATATCAGTACCGTCACGCACCTCAACAGCTTTACCGATCTCGTAACCGTAATCCTCATTTTCGTAGTAGGTTGGCTCAAACCCCCGTCCGATACGGATATAGACAGGCCCCTCATGTTTCATGGCAGCCCTGACTGCATTTGCAGTTTCGATACCGTCGGCCGGCACTATCACAGTCATGTTCGCAAAAGAGCGCATTATGGCAACATCTTCGGTGGCGTGGTGCGTAGTTCCTGCCGAAGCAAAAGAGACACCTCCGTGCGTTGCAATGATCTTAACGTTCAGGTTCTGGTAGCAGATATCGGTACGTACCTGCTCGGCAGCACGCATTGATGCAAAGGCCGACATAGTGGAAACCACCGGCAGCAATCCTGTTTTTGCCATTCTTGCGGCAATGCCGAAAAGGTCCTGCTCTGCAATGCCGGTATTTATAAATCTCTCGGGATATTTTTCTTCAAACAACCCTATCTTGGTCGATTTTGCAAGGTCGGCAGTCAATCCTACAAGGTTATGGTACTCCTCACCAAGGCCACACAAAACCCTGCCGTATATCTCTGCCTGGGTCAGTTTATTTGCATCATAAACATTCCAGGTTGTTCCTGTTACTTCTTTACTCATCTTCTTAATCAGTTATACCTAACGTGGACAAGCCACAACCAAACAGGGATCTTAGTATTTTTGAGGTATGGACTTACTGACAACAACTTACCAAGACAAGATTGAAGGCACATTGAGTTGCTTTGACAGGATAATCATCACAGGTACTATACCTCAGATATGTTACTCTCAAGGGATGACCTCGTATTTGTACTCCCACGGTATCAGGATATTTGACTATGCAAAATATGCGGAACCATTTAAGGATGAGATACGGGCCAATGCAGAGCAAATAGCAAAGGAGAATGATATAGAAATAGAGTTTGTGAGAAAGTCCCATATCCGCAAAGAAGACCTTGTAAAGAAAGTTCTGGACAAAAGAGGATATCATACAGGAGTGGTACATATCTTATCGGCAATGGAAAGCTGCAACAGTTATAAGCCATGGCACGATAAGCAAACAGGCAAGACCTTTTTAAAAGGAGCACAAGGTAAGTGTTTGCATTACTACTTTTACTTCATCGACCCTTATCTTGGTTATGGTTATGTCAGAGTTCCAACATGGAGCCCGTTCAAATTGCAGGTTTACATAAACGGGCACAACATTCTTGCAAATGAGTTAGGCAAAAACAATATTAAATATTCAATGCTGGACAATTCCTTTGACAACATAGAGGACTTTGAAAAGGCCCAAGAGATAAGCGACGGCATTGACATAAAGAAAATCCATCAACGTTTAGATGTTTTGGCAAACAGATATTGTCCGGTTGCTTCTCATTTCGACCAGGTTTATCATTGGAGCATAATGCAGGCAGAATATGCAACAGATATTGTTTTTAAACGACAGAGCGATTTGCAGGCTATATATTCAGAGCTTGTAGCAACAGCTATACATACAGTAAAACCGGACGACATCGCCACTTTCCTCGGGCATAAAATAGACCCACGATATCAAGGAGAAATAGGCAATAACCATAACATCAGGATCGAAGGGGGCAGGATAAAACATTCGATGGGCAAGGGCTCAATAAAAATGTATGATAAATTCTCGAAAATACTACGCATTGAAACAACAACCAATGATGTTTCATTTTTCAGGCACTACCGGGAGGTTGAACATAGAGATGGGACCAAGTCCATGAAGTATGCATCGTTGAAGAAAAACATTTACAGCCTTACTCTTTTGTCTCTAGTTTTTAAAGCCTCTAACAGAAGATATTTAGAATTCATATCAGCATTCGACAATAAAGAGGCCGGAAGAAAAAGGCTTGAAAAGCTTTCAAGGTCAAAAAAAGAAAACAACCGAAACTACAAAGGGTTTAATTTGTTTTCAAAAGAAGACCTGACTTTGCTGCTGACCGTCCTTCGTGGAGAATTCAATACCTCTGGTTTTAGGAACAAGGACATAAGGATGAAAATGCCGCAACTAAATACGGGAAAGGTCTCGAGATTGCTCAAAAGGCTAAAGGTTCTTGGCCTAATCAAAAAAGCAGGAAAAACATACAAATACTATTTGACAAAGTTGGGCAAAGAACTTATTGTTACTGCCGAAAAACTTAAAGAAGCTGTATTGATCCCTGCTTTAAACTATTAAACTTTTGCCAAATAATACACGAATATTAATGATAAGATACTACGTTTTTTCAGGACAAGCCTGAAAAAAAGCCGCTATGCGGGATAAGACGCCTGTGAGGTTATTAATTTTGTGGCATGAAAACACAAGATTCTTTTTCGCAACACTATGCACCAATAATAGAAGGCCAGTACGATTGTATAGACAGGATAGTCTTAAGCGCATATTGTCCAATGCTTTTGGTTCCGGGAGGTGTAAGGAATTGGTACCGTTTGATGAATGGTAGTGACGAAGGCCTATCAGATGCAAGTATGATGCGCTTTGCCGGGCGATTTAGCAGAAGGGTACGATCATTTTGCAAGAAAAAAGACATACCATTTATTCGTTTTCAGACGGGAGAACGCAAACATGAAGAAGCAGAAAAGCTCTTGCCTGTCAATAAGAACTTCGTTGGGCTTTTTGCGGTATTTGTTTCACGGGCGCCAAGTCTTTTATGGGAAATCAAACAGTTTGATAATGGTTCGATAGATATACGGAGAAAAAAAAGGACATCATTGGTCAACCATTATTATTTTCATATAATGGACAAAGAGTGGGGCCATATTACCATAAGGATGTGCGCCCGTCCGCCCTTTAGCTGTAATGTAATACTTAACGGGCATGAAAGGGTAGAACGTCACAAAGGATACAGAAAGCTTTCAGCGACAAAAGAAGGGAACTGTTTTACATCATATAACAATGGAGAAAAACTGACTCAAATTGCAGACACCTTGAAAACCAACGGGCAACTTGAGCAGGTCTGTCAAAGGTGGATATATTCCTGTTTGTGGTTCGTTATGGACAAAAAGCAGCAGGAATCGACGGAGATTAAATATAAATTTTCCATTTACCAAATAGGGTATAGTCGTAACTTATTGTTCAAAAGGGGGCGCCAGATGGACGATGTCCATCAAAAACAATAGATCTTACACGGGGCTAACTGGACATAAAACGCCTGAAAACAATATTTGGCAGGAGAAACCGTCCGTACAATCATAAATCCACAGCCCCTGCACCGGAAGTACGTATCGAGACACCTGATTACAACATGACCATTTTCAAAATACACTTTGGCAGGCTTACGGTCAAACTGTATGACAAAGGCGAGCGTACCTTGCGGGCAGAGGTAGTTGCGCACAACACTAAAGATTTAAAATGCAAACGAGGGATTGGTCCATTTGCGGAAATAGTGGAAAAACTGGAAACGATCATGGGAAGTTTCCTGTCCAACCTTGACCATGCCCATATTGCATCAATTGACCAGGGCAGTTTTGAAGAAATTACAAAACCCACCCTGACAGGAAAGAACAGGCTTGCGGGACTGGATTTTAATAAAGCCCGGGCCAAACAAGTTGCCATTATTTTACTGGCTTTGTCAATGAAACCCGGTGGTTTTACCAGCAAAGACATAGCAGAAGAAATGGCAAATAGGTTTAACCTGGACTTTTCAGCAAGGAACGCTCCTTACAATATAAAAAAATTCAGGGGAAAATCAATGGTCAGGAAAATCAACAGGAGCATCAGGTATGAATTGACAGAAAAAGGAATAAGAACCATTACTGCAATACTTGGGATACTAACAAAACAAATCCCGGCCATATTTGCATCTATCGAAAGCCCGTGGGTTGATATCAAAAAAGAACAATTTTCCAAAATGGATGAATATCTATTTCACTTGCAAAAGCAATGTGAAAATATAAGGAGCTTGTACAACATTGAAATAGCTGCATAGACAACATTTCTTCTGACAACTTGTTGGTTAGTTTTGTGAATCAAGGGGCTAAAAGTAACTTCCATGCAATTAATCAAGCAATCCATTACCACTTTTTTTGCCATTTTGGTATGATCGGGCACATATTGGGATTAATAATGACCATAAAAAACGGGCATATAATTAAAGTTAAGCTCTCGGAACAACATAAATTGGCAAATATGAAACCAGGGGTCTAAATATTAACTTAAGAATTAGATATTTTGCAATGATTGCTTAATTTTGGAGCAGGAACTTAATTAAGCCAAAATATATGATACGAAAATATCAACTTATTTTATTTATCCTTTTTGTCCAGATACCGGCTTTTGCTCAGGAACAAGCCGTTCCCGTGACCCCCAAACTTGCACTTGAAACATTTCGTCAGGGTGATTACGAACAGGCTTATGAGATGTACTCTAAGCTTATGACCAAATCGCCAAAAGATTCCAGATACAACTTTTATCTGGGCATTTGTGAGATAAAAACCAACAAAAACATCTCCGGCGCTATAAAACATCTGAAGTATGCAACAATCAGGGGAATAAGCCGTGACGTATATTACTACCTTGGAAGAGCATATCAACTTAACTACAATTTTAAAGAAGCAATTGCCGCCTTCAACAGGTTTCTGAAATATGCAAAACAGGATGACATAAGAAGAGGAAAAGCCGAAAAATACAAGAAGGAATCGGAAACAGGAGAAAAGATGTCAACCAAGATCTACTATCTGCAGGTAATTTCAAAAGATACCGTATCGAAAGAAAATATCCTGTCCATGTATCATCCTGTTAAAGATGTGGGTTACATATTTAACAACCGGGACTTTTTTGAATCCGGTCTTGATCCCAATGGCATACTATACCTTACCGAGAGAAAAGATGAAGTTTATTTCTCCATGCCACAGGACAGCATCCACAATCAGGACCTTTATAAAATGGAGAAGCTCATCGACGGTTGGAGCGACCCTATACCGCTGAAGGAGATAAACTCCGAATACGACGATCTGTATCCCTACCTTATGATCGACGGTGTTACACTATACTTCTCTTCGAACCGGGAAGGCGGACTAGGCGGATATGACATTTACAAAACCGTATACGATCCTGACACAAAATCATTCTCCGAACCTGTAAACATGGGGATCCCGTTTAATTCCCCCAGGGATGATTACTTTTTTGTAACCGATGAATTCACCGGTGTTGCCTGGTTCACATCTAACAGATACACATCCGGTGACAAAGTCATGGTCTATCAGATCATCTGGGATAAATCCGTAGTTAAGAACATGGTTTATGAAGAAAAAGATGTCAAGATCGCTTCTACCATGCCACTTTTAGAGAACATACCGGAAAAATATAAGGCCCTAAAAAATAATAGTAAAAAACAGACAAAAAAAACAACCGTTAAAGCATTGTTCTACTTCAAGGTTACGGATGATGTGACATATACCGATTTCAGTCAGTTCCAGAATAAAGAAGCTCTGAAGATCTTCCGAAAAGGTTATGCATTGCAGCAGAAAAAGGACAGCTTGTCTGCCGTCATGCAGAACAAGCGTCAGGAGTACTCAAAAACCACTCAGCCGGATAAAAAGAACAAACTGGTTAATGAAATACTTGCTTTGGAGAAACAAGTTTACGGTCTTGACAGCAAGATAAATGATTACTACTATCAAGCCAGAAGTATTGAACAACCTATCGTAGAAAAAATGATACGTGAAGGAAAATACAATCCCGCACGAGAATCAACACAAAAATCGACTGATGTTTCCGACCTGAATAACATACTTATTCAGGCTGAATACTCATATTACACCGATGAGGAGTTTGCCAAATATTTGCAGAAACTGGATAAGATGTACAAAAAGATATTTCCTCCGGAGATGGTCAAAAAACTTAAACATGCAGACTCCCTGTATGTCTGGGGAAATATCCTGACCCTGGAATCTTCAAAACTTATGGAGCAGGCCAATAAAAGAACCGAAGACAATGAAATAGTTATCTCTTCATTCTTTAATGAGCAGGACAACAAAGATCAAACTGAAGATAAGTCTGCGGAACTGGTTAAGAAAGCCATAGATCTGAAAAATACTGCATTAAAACTTTACCATGCATCTCTTGACCAGAAATTCAATATCTTTAAAAATAAGATAAAAGAAGTAGTCCTTTCACAACCGACTATTGATTTCACTTTCATAGAAGAGCGTCAGGCAGAAGCAAATGCCTATTACCGGAAAGCTGTTGAAGACATTAACAGCAGTCTGGCATACAACCCTGAGCAGTACGAAAAAGAGGGAGCATTGAAAAGAGAAGCCGTAAACCTGCAAGAGGAGGCATTACTTCTCTACATGCAGTATCTCGACGGGAACACTTCGGTACAGGATTCCCTGATGAACAACAAAGCCGTAAAAGAAAACATATCTTACCAGGAGATACAGGGAGGTGAAGAGGCTGTTAAAGAGGCAGAGGCATCAGGCAAAAAAGTGACTACAACACAAAAGGCTAAGCCTGTTTACAAAATACAAATTGGAGTTTTTAGAAATACCCCGGATGAACAAGCCTTGAAGAAACTTCCACCGGTAAGTAAAATATCGATCCCGGACAAGGGGCTTACAAAGTATTTTGCAGGAGAATATCCATCCTATGAAGAAGCTCAAAAAGACCTGCAAAAGGTCAGGGATTCGGGTTTCTCAGGAGCTTTTATCGTTGCTTTTTATAATGGCAACCGCATCTCTGTCACAAAAGCAAAAGAGATGGGGCATTAATTTTTTGTTTTACTATTGGATTAATACCATTTTTTTTATTTACTTTAAGTAAAACTTTTTTATCATGGTATCGTCAAGCAAGAAAAGTAAGAAAAGTGTTGAAACTTCCGATTATAAAAAGGAAGGCAGTCACCTAATATTGCACAACGATAATATCAACACATTCGATTATGTTATTGACACTTTGTGCGAAGTATGTAAGCACAATGAAGCACAAGCTGAACAGTGTGCCATGATCACACATTACAAAGGTAAATGTGATATAAAAAAAGGCTCTCTCGAAGAACTTGTAGCCTTAAAGAACATACTTCTTGAGCGTAAACTATCAGTAACCATAGATTGATATGCTGACATTCGTAATCATCTTCCTGATCCTGTTAGGACTGTTCCTCCTCTTTCTTGAATTTTTTGTCATTCCCGGCATGACCGTCGCCGGCATTGGAGGACTGATATTCAGTGTTGCAGGGATTTCGATGGTTTACAGCAATTACGGAACCGCTACAGGAAACATAGTCCTCATAAGCACCCTAATTTTTGCCATCATCCTGTTTATCATATCTTTTAAATCAGGAACATGGGACAGGCTGATGCTGAAATCTTCAATTACAGGACAGGTTGAGACAGTTGAAGAGAATTCGATAGAGCCGGGAGACACCGGGATAACTATCACAAGGCTTAATCCCATTGGCAAAGTAAAAGTAAAGGATCAGATAATAGAGGCAAAATGTCCCGGACAGTTTGTTGATCCAAACACCGAAGTTATAGTTAAAGAAGTATTTAAAACTTATATAATCGTTAAACAAAAATAATTCATCATGACTGGACTAGGTTCTATTTTTTTTATTGCGGCACTGGTCGTACTGTTTTTTCTTTTTCTTTATTATGTTCCTATTCTGCTCTGGTTCTCGGCACTTGTATCAGGAGTACGGATAAGTCTCCTTCAGCTTGTTCTGATGCGCATACGTAAAGTACCTCCGGGTATCATCGTCAGGGCAATGATCGAAGCAACCAAAGCCGGACTTAAAGACATTAAGAGGGACGAGCTTGAAGCCCACTACCTGGCAGGAGGACAAGTTGCCAAAGTTATTCATGCTCTCGTGTCCGCCAACAAGGCAAACATAGACCTGACTTTCCAGATGGCAACTGCCATCGACCTTGCAGGCCGTGATGTTTTCGAAGCAGTTCAAATGTCGGTTAACCCCAAAGTTATTGATACACCACCTGTGGCTGCTGTTGCTAAGGACGGGATACAGCTGATTGCAAAAGCAAGGGTTACCGTTCGTGCCAACATCAAGCAACTTGTAGGTGGTGCAGGTGAAGAGACTGTTCTTGCACGTGTTGGCGAGGGCATTGTGTCATCCATAGGTTCGTCACATACCCACAAGGCAGTACTTGAGAATCCTGACTCAATATCCAGGGTAGTACTTGAAAAAGGCCTCGATGCAGGAACTGCATTTGAGATACTCTCCATCGATATTGCCGATATCGATATCGGTAAGAACATTGGAGCCACATTACAGATCGATCAGGCAGAGGCTGACAAGAACATTGCACAGGCAAAAGCTGAGGAGAGACGTGCAATGGCAATAGCCCTTGAACAGGAGATGAAAGCCAAAACTGTAGAAGCCCGTGCGAAAGTTATCGAAGCAGAAGCAGAAGTGCCTAAAGCAATCGCAGAAGCGTTCCGCACAGGAAACCTTGGCGTTATGGATTACGTGAAATACCAGAACGTAAAGGCTGACACTGCAATGAGGGAAAACCTTGCAAAACCACCGTCAACGAAGAAAAACAAAGACGGTAAGTAAAAAATAGAATATATTTTTATTATTTTAAACCTGACAGGTTTTCATTCATTATCATTGGAAACCTGTCAGGTTTTATAATAAAAAATATAATCACATATTTTAAAAAAAGTTTTTGTAAATCTCATCTGAATTCTTACTTTTGCACACGCATTTGGAAAGATATCCTGATGCTGAAACAAACAACGGTTTGTAACATCTGAAAAAATGAATAATTAAGCATAAAACCCGGAGAGGTGGGAGAGTGGCTTAATCCACCGGTTTGCTAAACCGGCGTACGGGTAACTCTGTACCGGGGGTTCGAATCCCCCCCTCTCCGCTGAGCAAAAAAGCAATTTAAAGCAAATCCCTGTAAGTCAGAACTTACAGGGATTTTTTGTATGCAGAAAAAAGCAAAAAAAAGCATAAAAATACCCCATTTTTAGCGGACTTACAGCGGACTTGGTTTTCACGTTTTCCAAGTCCTCTTTTTTGAATGTAACCACTTAGTTTTCCGACTGTTACGAGTCGATAACTCAAAAATAAAGCCCGCTTTTTAGCAAAAAACAGCATTTTTCAAGATGCTGTAAAATGCTCTAATTCACCGCATATTGCTTTTAATCAAAAACTGCAAAAGAGGACTTATAGCAATATTTTTACAAACAAAAAAAATAGAGTTATGAGTGTTCAGAAAAATGTTAAGATTTTATGCTTTATCAAAGCAAACAAATTAAAGCAAAACGGAGAAGCCCCGGTATTTGTCCGTATTACTTATGACAATACAAGAACCGAATTTGGGATTAGAAAAAGTATTGACCCAAAATTATGGAACAAAGAAACAGAACGGGCAAAAGGTAATTCAAAAAACGCAAAAAGCATCAATGAGCTTTTAGACAATTACGAAAAAAAGATACTGTTGCTAAAAGAGCTTATTGAAGATGAAGTCATTCAAGTTACTGCCAATGCCATTAAAGAAAGACTTATTGGCAAAAAAGAAAACAGAAGAACAGTTGTTCAGGTTTTTAAGCAGCACAACGACGATGCCCGGAAATTAGTCGGCATTGACTTTGCGGAAGACACTGTTCAACGATACGAAACAACTCTAATGCACTTTCAAAATTTCCTGCACAAAAGATACAACAGGTAGGACATGGCATTTGCAGAACTAACACCAAATGTTATCAGGCAGTTTGAAACCTACTTTAAAACAGAACGAAACTGTTCGCACAACACTACGGTTAAATACTTGAAGAACTTTAAAAAGATTGTCCTTATTGCCAAAAACAACGGTTGGATACAGAAAGTGGATAAGGCAGGTTAGGGTAGTGTTGTAACCTGAATAATCCATCACGCAAAGACGCAAAAGCGCAAAGTGCGGATAAAGGGCAAAATGGCAAATCAAATTGATCGAATTTACTAATATTGAGTGTTTTGAGCATGGGTCATTAATTCACTTACTCTTTGTGACTTAGCGCCTTTGCGAGAAAATTCAT
>JALVJU010000262.1 GCA_027034005.1 Marinilabiliaceae bacterium | reverse complement strand
GGAGGCCACCAGAACGACGTGGCATTTATCACCCGTGAAATGCTCGATTTCGACAAGGCCATTGGTATCGCACTTGATTATGCTGCCAAACACAAAAACACCCTTGTGATAGTTACTGCCGATCATGAAACAGGTGGGGCAAGCAACCTCGGTGATGACATCAGCAAAGGAGAAGTAAAAGGCGGTTTCTCAACAGGAGGACACTCGGGAGTTATGGTACCCGTGTTCGCTTTCGGCCCGGGGGCTGAGATGTTCAGAGGCATATACGAAAATACTGAAATCTTTGAGAAGATGATGGAACTATTCGACTTCAAAAAAGAATAACAGGAAGACCCGGAAAAAAAATTCTGTTTTTTCCCCGGCCTGCTCAAATTGCTGAGTGAGCTGGCCGCATTAATACAGTAGCATGATTTTATGATATTTAAGAAACTGCTATTATTCAATATTTTTAATTTCTCCCTAAACCTTATCCGCAATTTATTTATTTTTTCTAATCAAATCACTTACGGATTAAAGTAAAATTCTACCTGGCTACGCAGTTAGACAGGCCTGTCTGACTGTGTAGTCGGGCAGGCAGGATGATTTAGAAGATCACGGATTACAGTGAGTGTTACTAAACTGTAACCAATTGATTTTCTTACATTGATCCGCTATAAAAATGTTTTATTGCGGATTTTGGACTTTATAAATATCCTTTTTTGCCAATTTACATTTGACGTAAATTTAAACTTTTGCAAAGTTTATGGCTATATTTGCCAACGATGAGAAGTGTAGTCCTGACAATATTGATCATTATATTTACCCCTCTTGTTTCGTACGGGCAAGGGCATGATATCTTTGGAAATAATCCCGGCGGGCAAAATCCCCTGGGAGGCAACATGTCAAGGCCTTCGCAACAACCTATGCAGGAAGAGGAGAAAGGGCCTCACATAAAGCAAGAGGTAAAGAACTGGGAAATGATAGACGGATATACTATCGCCGACACCATTGTTGTTGATACTCTTACAACAGGTGTGCAGATCCATAATCCAATTTACAGGAAAAGTGTTTCGAATGTAACTACAGGCAACCTTGGGGCTCCGTATATGCCTGAGATACTTGCCGACCGCCACCGGAGGAATGATTTTATCTTTTACAACTCGTTGCAATACTGGTTCCCGACAGAAGACGACGTGAGATATTTTAATACAAGGACTCCCTATACAAATGTTTTTTATGGTTTTGGCGGGCCAAAACGCCGTTCGGAAGAATCGGTAGGTGCTATGTTCACTCAAAATGTGAACAAAGATTTCAATGTAGGCTTAAAATATTCTCTCTTCTCTTCCATAGGGCACTACGAAGCACAAAAAGCCAGAAATCAACAGTTCCGACTCTTCGGTAGTTATTCAGGTGAAAGGTATTCTCTTAATTCTTTCTTTATGTTCAACGGGATCAACCAGTATGAAAACGGCGGACTTATCAATGATGATTTCCTGATACATAAGGACAGATACGGTTTTGAACGGCCGGAGAATATCCCGATCAACTTCTCTACCGCCACAAACAAGATCAACAACTTCCAGGCATTTGTCAGCCAATCATTCGGTATAGGCAGGGTAAAGAACAAAAAGGAGGAAAGTACTGTTACTGACTCATTGTTGATGCCCCCCACCATCGACTCCTTAACAAATAATGACCTGACAGATTCCGTACTCATGAAGATGCAGACTCAGATGAAAATGCCGGCGCCTGAAAAACCAGCTATCATACCTGTTAGTACAATGTTCTACACATTGAAATACGAACATGACAAAAGGGTTTACAGGATAGATGACCTGTCGCAGTACATGCCACCTTCGGTTAAATCGCCTTACTACAAAAATATTTATGTCGATACTCTTCTGACAGCCGATTCCGTTAGATACCATGAGTTAACTAACACTTTTCAGATAAGGATAAATGAACAGGCAAACAAACTCCTCCATTTCGGACTACGCGCTTTCATAACAAACGAATTACGATTTTACCGTATGCCGGCTACACCATATTACGACCCTGACGACAGGGAAAACACCCCTCATTACAGAAATCAGGATACGACTTTGGTAACATCATACTTAGGGGGACAGATGTATAAAAACACAGGCAAGAATTTCTGGTGGAACGCAGGCATTAAATTCTATTTTCAGGGATACCGCATAGGCGATACCGAGATAGCAGGCAAGATAAACAGCAGATTCAGAGTAAGTAAAAAAGATACGGCAGGTATTTTTGCTGACGGCGGACTTTATATCACATCACCGGAGTTGTTTCAGAACAAATATTTCTCTAATCATTTTCAGTGGAACAATGATTTCAGTGCACAAAAAACAATACGGGTGCGTGGCGGTTTCAGGATTCCCACACGGCGGCTGGAGCTTAGTGCGGAGTTCAGGACCATCAACGATTACATTTACTGGAACAATGATGCACTGCCTGCACAGTCGAATGACTTTATACAGGTGATATCGCTTTCGGCCAATAAACATTTCATCTGGGCCAGGGTTCACAGCTTAAACCAACTGGTTTATCAAAAGACAAGCAACTCACATGTTTTGCCCCTGCCTGAGTTTACTGCATACAGTTCAAATTATTATGAGAACATTTTATTCAAGGTTTTAACCTTCCAGATAGGTTTTGATCTCAGATATCACACTAAATATTATGCTCCTACTTACATGCCGGCCACAGGACAGTTTCACACGCAGAATATCAGGAAGACAGGCAACTATCCGTTTTTTGATACCTTCATCAATTTCCACCTGAAAAGGGCCCGCATCTATGTAAAAGTAGATCATGTTACTGCAGGACTTTTCGGCAATGATTATTTTTATACTGTAGGATATCCTGCCAATCCTTTGAGTATGAAATTTGGCGTTTCGTGGAATTTTTATAACTAATCAGCTTAACATTTTAGTAAATTAATAAGAACAACATTGAGTTTGTTTGTCTTAATAAATAAAGGACATTTTTTATGATCAGATATATTAAAATATTTATTGTTCTTGCCGCCGGTTTATTGTGGGGGTGTAGCTCTGGTCACAAAGAAAGTGCCAAAGACAAAAACCCGGAAGCTGTAAGAATTGACCTCAAAGAGATAAAAGAAAGAGGGAACCTGCATGTTGTAACGGCATACAATTCTGTGGATTATTTTATATACAAGGGACGCCCCATGGGGTATCAGTTCGAGATGTTACAGGCATTGAGCGATTATCTGGGATTAAAACTCGACATCTCGGTATCAAATGATGTAAAAAAGAATTTTGACGATCTTTTGTCAGGCAAGGTAGACCTGATAGCAATGAACCTTACCGTGACACGCAACAGATCGAAAAAGGTAGCCTTTTCTGTTCCACAATTCTATACCCGCCAAGTACTGGTCCAACGTAAAAAAGATAAAAAGAAAAAAACAAAAAAAACCGGAGCCAATTTTAATCCTCTGATCAGAAATCAGCTCGACCTTGCCGGGAAATCCATCTACGTACAGGAAAATTCTGCTTACGCTGAAAGGCTGAGGGCATTATCGAACGAGATCGGCGACAGCATCAATGTTATCGAGATACCTGACTACGAGGTAGAACAGCTGATAGGCCTGGTGTCAAGCGGTGAAATACAGTACACGGTTTGTGACGAGAATCTGGCAAGGGTAGACAAAAACTACTACGACAACATCGACGTGGAAACACCTGTCAGTTTCCCTCAAAAGATAGCATGGGCTATGCGTCCCACATCGCAAAGCCTTATCGATGTGGTTAACAAATGGCTAAAGAGTTTCAAAAAAACAGCAAGATTCAAACGGATATATCAGAAATACTATCTTAACAGCAGATCGATACATATTGTCAACGAAGGTTTTCACTCTTTCAAGGGAGGGCAGTTCTCCGCTTACGACAATGTGATCAAGAAAGAGAGTACTAAATACGGCCTCGACTGGCGTCTTGTTGCATCGCTCATATATCAGGAATCAAGGTTCATGCCCGATGTGGAAAGCTGGGCCGGTGCGGTTGGACTGATGCAACTTATGCCTGAAACAGCTGAAACATTTAGTGTTAGTGAGGATAAGATCAAATCCCCGACAGAAAATATCAAAGGTGGCCTGAAGTTCCTGAAATGGCTTGACGACAACCTAAAAGTAGATGTGCCTGATCCTGACGAAAGGATAAAGTTTGTTCTTGCATCATACAATGTCGGGCTGGGACATGTTCAGGATGCAATGAGACTGGCTAAAAAATACGGTAAGGATCCCACTAAGTGGAGCGATGTAGGATACTATCTGCTCAACAAATCAAAACCTAAATTCTTTAATGATCCTGTGGTGAAATATGGATACTGCCGCGGAGAAGAACCCTATCAGTATGTCAAAGAGATACTGGAAAGGTATGAACATTACAAGAACGTGGTCAAGACTAACTGATAAAATTCACCGGGAGTAATGATCTTTCGTTATTCCGGCTAACGCAGAGTGCTTTATCATTTCGGCAAATTCGCTCAGGATCATTGCCGTTGCACCCCATATCCTGTTGTCTTCATACGCATAGTAAGGAGCAGAAATGGTTTTACCATTCACTGTCCTGTCGAAATGCTGGATATAAGAGCTGTCAACAAGGACTTTCAATGGCAAAATGATCAGCTTCTCCGCTTCTCTTGTGTTTAATCTAAAGTCTGGCTCGCCTGAAAGAACACCCACATGTGGTATAACATTGAAATTGCTGTTGGGAATATACAATGTGGTAAGAGTTCCTGCATAAGTGATATCTTCACGTGAAACACCTATCTCTTCTTCCGTCTCACGATAAGCTGTCTCAAGAATATTACCGTCATAAAGTTCATACTTACCTCCCGGAAGACTGATTTGACCACTGTGAGGCCCCGCATATTCAGCTCTTTTAATCAGTGGAAAATATACTTGTCCTTCCTTTTGGAACAGCATGATAAAAACACTGCTGTCCCTTGCCTGCCGCGGATCAGGATATTTGTCGCCCGTAAAAATTCGTGTAGGAGACATTAGTCTCTGGGATTTCTTCCCTGGGAGAGGTTTTGCAAAAATATCTTTTAATATCTCTAATGTTTCTTGCATATTCATATCTACGAAATTTGTTTTGAAGGGTTCGTGGCTGCTCCTTTAAATTACAAAAAATAAGATACCCAAAATCCGCAATAAAACATTTTCATTGCGGATCGATGTAAGAAAATCAATCGGTTACAGCTTCGTTACACTCACTGTAATCCGTGATTTTCTAAATCGGGCCTGCCTGTCTTCGCAGTCAGACAGGGTTCACCTTAATCCGCAAGTGATTTAATTAGAAAAAATAAATAACTTGCGGATATAAGGAGATATAAGAAAAAACCGGGTTTTATCCCGGTTAATCCTATTATTAATTTCAATCTAATTATGATGCCCTTTTATACATGAAAATATCGTGCCAAAAAAACGGAAGCTAAAATCCCGCAACGTTTCACCCCCGCGTAACCCTCAGAATATAAGGACATAAAAAAGATACTATTATTTTTTATTTTTTTTAGAAGAAGAACGAAGTCAGAATTTTAGTTCAGTTTCGTACAGAGGCATGTACGAAATCATACACCTTAATCGAACCTGATGGCTTTCACCGGCGATATCCTTGCTGCCAGATATGAAGGCCCTATCATCATCAGGGTAGTGATAAGTATTGTTGCCGCATTCAGTATCAGCAGATGCAAAAATGATATTTGTATCGGTACGGTTTCAAGATAATAATTCTCAGGATCAAGTTTGATTATTCCCGTGTATTTTTGAATAAAACAGATAAGCACTCCTATAAAATTACCCCATATCAGACCCCTGCCCACAATAAAAGTGGCAAGGTACAGGAAAATCTTTCGCAACGACCTGTTCTGTATCCCGAGTGCTTTCAGGATACCAATCATGTTGGTACGTTCAAGGATAAGTATCAAAAGCCCTGATACCATGTTGAATCCGGCTACTATCATGATCAGGACAAGTATCACAAGAACATTCATATCAAGCAGGTCGAGCCAGCCGAATATCTGCGGCTGCTGGTCGATGATGGTCTTTGTTCTCATCATCACGCCGCTGTCGTCAATGGCCGATACAGTGATAGCACTTATTGCATCTCCGGTTTTTTGAATGTTATCAAAATCATCTATCTGTATCTCAAGTCCGGATATCTGATTTTTGTCCCAGTTGTTCAGTTTTTGCACCTGCTTGATATCCACTATCACATACAGCTTGTCAAACTCCGGCAGGTTTGAATCAAAGGTCCCTTTCACCTTGAATTTGCGTGCCCTCGGGGCAATCTTATCCTTTTGCAGAAAATACATCCGCAGGTCATCTCCTACCTTGACATTTAGCATTCCCGATAGTTTTTTTGATATCAGGATGTCATTTGAACGGATGGAGTCGTTTAGGGCAGGTATGCTGCCCTCTTTCAGTATGCTTTTAAAAAAGCTCCAGTCGAAATCCGGAGCAACACCTTTAAGGACAACTCCCTGAATAGCATCCTTTGTTTTTATCATTCCCGGTTTGGTGGCAAATCTCTGGATGTGCGTAACTCCCGGAACGTTCTCTATCTGTTTTATAACAATACTGTCGGGAGAGATGGGGTTTGTTTCGTACGACTGGTTGTAATCATAGTTCATTACTTGAATGTGAGAACCAAACCCTGTGATCTTCTGCCGTATCTCTTTTTTGAACCCGAACCCGATGGCAAGTGACAATATCATCACTACCATACCAAGGATTATACCGAGGGTGGCAACCTTGGTAACCGGGCCTGCCAGCTTTTTCCCCGACAGTCCCCCGCTTCTTATTTTACGTGCAATGAATAGTTCAGGACTCATATCTGAATGATATGCTGCAAAGGTAGAAAAATTATTAAGTACTCATTTGACAGGATGAAGACAAGTGGATCAAATACAAGGTGAAAACAAGGCAATAGCCTGAAGCCGCAACCTTATCACAAAAAAACCGATCTTACCACCTCATTTCATATAGTTTCAAAAAAGGGCCCCGCACTGCGAAGCCCTTTTAAGATATTTATTCACGGTATTTCTCAATCAACTCTTCCGGGATATGCCTCAAGTGCTTTTTCAAGTACCTCAAGAGCTTTTGCTAGGTCTTCCTTTTTCAGCACATAAGCTATCCTCACTTCATTCTTCCCTCTTCCCGGTGTGCTGTAAAATCCCGTTGCAGGCGCCATCATGACAGTCTGGTCCTCATATTCAAAATCACTAAGAATCCACTGGCAGAACTTATCAGAATCGTCCACAGGCAGTTTTGCCACAGTATAAAATGCACCCTTGGGTGTTGGGGTGAACACTCCGGGGATATTGTTCAGACCTTCAACAAGAAAATTCCGGCGATCTATGTATTCATCATGTACCTCACGGAAATATGAATCCGGCGTATCAAGCGATGCTTCGGCAATTATCTGTCCGAATGCGGGAGGGCTCAGGCGCGCCTGGGCAAACTTAAGTGCCGTGTTTATCACATCCTTGTTTTTTGTTACAAGGGCGCCGATACGAACCCCGCACTCGCTGTACCGTTTCGATACCGAGTCGAACATTATCACATTGTCCTCAATTCCTTCAAGGTGCATTGCTGAGAAATGCTTATGGCCATCGTAGCAAAACTCGCGATAAACCTCATCAGAGAACAGGTATAGGTCATATTTCTTTACCAGATCCCTCAGCCTGTTTAGTTCCTCCTCTGAATAGAGGTAACCAGTAGGATTATTCGGGTTACAAATTATTATCGCCCTGGTTTTTTCCGTGATCAACTCCTCGAATTTCTCAATGGGAGGAAGTGAGAAACTGTGCTCAATGTAAGACTCTATGGGTTTCACATGTACACCTGCAAGAGTTGTGAACCCATTGTAATTAGCATAGAACGGTTCAGGAATTATCACTTCATCGCCGGGATTCAGGCATGACATAAAAGCAAAAGTGATAGCTTCAGACCCCCCAGTTGTAATGAGCATATCCGTATGATCTACATTAATGCCCAGATTTTGGTAGTACGCGGCCAGTTTTCTGCGATAGCTTTCTATCCCTGCAGAGTGACTGTATTCAATAACTTTTATGTCAGTATTCTTTATCGCCTCAATAGCAACTTCAGGCGTTTTGATATCCGGCTGCCCTATGTTGAGATGATACACCTTTACGCCTCTCTCCTTTGCCTGTTCAGCAAAAGGAACAAGTTTTCTGATGGGTGATGAGGGCATCTTCATGCCTCTGTTAGAAATAGTTGGCATCGTTATGTTAGTTTAAAGTTTTTATGTGTCAAAATTACAATATGATGCTTTATGTTTTTATGATTTTACGCATCTTTTACCGATTCTTTCACTCTGAACTTTAAGAACGATGTTCGAATAATTTATTCTAAAAATTGACTTCTTCTCAGTTTCTTGTTTTATATTTGTATATAGTTAGAATTCCCGGATCTCCGGGTGGATTAATATTGAACTTCTTTAAGTCCTCTACTGATTCATTTTCTAATTAACTCAACATTTATTAAAAATTTTTCTTTTTTATTATGAACATTTTTATTGCAAGGTTAAGTTCACGCACAACAGGTGAGGACTTACAACAGGTATTCAGCCAATTTGGCGAGGTTACATCGGCCAAAGTAATTTTTGACCGGGAAACAGGAAACTCCAAGCGCTATGGATTTGTGGAGATGGATGATGAAGGAGGCGCACAAGCTATTGAAAAACTCAACGACTCGGAACTCGACGGCAGCCGTATTGTCGTAAAAAGATCTGAACCGAGAAGTAACGACGGGAATCGTCGTGGAGGATACAATTCCGGGAACAGATATTAGTTTTTATTGTATCGATTTCAAGGAAGCCGGCTTTTGACCGGCTTTTTTTATGATCAAAAACGAGACCGGATTTTATCCGTATACAATCAGGTTCCCGGTTCTTACTCCAGATCCCTTCCGAAGATACTTCAAACATATTCCCACAATTTATCCTACTGTCTGATTCTTTGATATCATGTATGCTTTTTTTCTGTTTTGAGAATAAATTGTAACGGAAAGATGAGAAAAAACGATATTGGGATCCTCTTCATGGAAGGACAGAGTGATTTGCATCATATTAGTATATGACAAAATTAAACATTATGTTTTGTTATTTTGTTGTACCTTTAATAGATATAAACACATCAAAACTAAATTTATCATGGCAACAAACAGTTTAATGGATCCCATTGGCAGGCTGATGGGGCTTCGCTATAAGTCGCATCCATGGCACGGCGTGGATATTGGTGAAAACGTACCCAATGAAGTAATGTGCTTTATCGAGGTTGTTCCTACCGACACGATTAAATATGAGGTTGACAAGCCCAGCGGATATCTCCGTATAGACCGGCCTCAGAAATACTCAAATGTTGTTCCGGCCCTGTACGGCTTCATCCCGCAGACATTTTGCGGCAAGAAAATTGGGAAATTCTGCAGCGATAAGATAGGAAGGGAAGATATTCATGGCGACGGCGACCCATTGGACATTCTTATATTGACAGAAAAAGAGGTCCCTCACGGTGATATCCTTGCAAAGGCGATCCCTATCGGCGGTTTTCGCATGCTTGACGGCGATGCTGCCGATGACAAGATAATTTCTGTACTTAAAAATGATGTGGTTTATGGTGGATTCAAAGATGTTACCGAACTGCCAGACCTGGTGATCGAACGGCTTAAGCACTACTTTCTCACATATAAGGACATGCCTGGGATAACCCATGAATCTGAGATCACTCATGTTTACAATGCCGAAGAGGCAAGACAGGTGATCGAATTTGCAATAAGTGATTACAAGGATAGGTTCGACACTCTTCGTTCTGCACTTCAGAATTATTGATATTCATTCACACCAATAAAAAAAGCTGCCAGAGTTAAAACCCTGGCAGCTTTTATATTAGGTTGGAATATAAATTATTCGGCCGTCTTTACGTTGATGGCGTTTAATCCTTTATCTCCTTGTTTTACATCAAATTCAACTTTTTGATCTGTTTGAAGACCATCGTATGAATTAACGATTCCTGTGCGGTGTACGAAAATGTCGTCTCCGTTTTCAGATTCAATAAAACCATAACCTTTGGTTTCATTGTACCATTTTACTGTTCCTTTAGTCATTGTACTGTGTTTGTTATTAATATCTGTTAGTTCTTGGCCTGGCCTCATTGACCACCATAACCCTGTTTTCAAGAGTTGCGCCATTAAGTTCTTCGATAGCTTTGTTAGCTTCATTACTGTCGTCCATGGTTACGAAACCGAAGCCTTTGCTTCTTCCGCTGTACTTGTCCATGATGATTTTTGATGATGACACTGCACCATACTCTTCGAAGATATCTTTAAGATCCTCTTCGTTTACCTTGTAATTAAGGTTTCCTACGTAAATGTTCATTTCTATATAAATTAAAAAATAAATTCTCTTTGTGTCAGTGATTAAAATACAAACGGCAGTGCCTTTTGTACTGAATTAATCAGGCGTTTGTCTTCTGTGTTGATAAGTAGTGGGATTTTTCTTTGACTGCTATCAGTGATAGCTTTTCATTTCCTGGTCTTATACTTGAAGCTGTAAATGCAGTTTCTTTCGAAGAGTAATAACGTTTTTAATTTGACTTTGCAATGTTACGGACAATAATCGGGTAAAACAAATAAAACGGGAAATAAACTGAAAAAACATCGATTTATTGATGTATCCGGCAAATCCCGGACGCCGATTACCGGCTATTACGGAGATTTAGCGAATCAAAAAGGGCAGCTCTTCATTTTAAAGTAGCCGCCCCTTTACATTTTTTTCTTGAAAAAGTTCTTATCAGCTTGCTTTCAGTCTTGCCATGTTTGCTTTCTCGATCTTTTCCTTGGCAAATCCTAGACTGATGGTTATCTCTTTTTTGTCTTTCGAAGGAGCTTCGAACATCGTATCTATCATGATGGTTTCACAGATAGACCTGATGCCGCGGGCGCCAAGCTTGAACTCAACAGCCTTATCAACGATGTAATCGAGAACGGAATCCTCAAACTTAAGTTCGATATCATCTATGCTGAAAAGCTTTTTGTACTGTTTAATGATCGCATTCTTGGGCTCTGTAAGGATTCTCCTGAGAGTATCCCTTGTAAGGGGATGCAGATACGTGATCACCGGCATACGGCCAATTATCTCAGGTATCAGACCGAAAGACTTCAGGTCCTGGGGTGCGATGTACTGGAGCAGGTTGGCCGAATCTATCAGGTCTTTGTTCTTGCTTGCCTGATATCCCACCACTTTTGTGTTCAGCCTGTTTGCTATCTTACGCTCGATGCCGTCGAAAGCACCACCTGCGATGAACAGGATATTTTTGGTGTTTACCGGTATCATCTTCTGTTCGGGATGCTTACGCCCTCCCTGAGGAGGAACATTTACAATGGCTCCTTCGAGAAGCTTTAAAAGGCCCTGCTGAACTCCTTCGCCGGAAACATCACGTGTAATGGAAGGATTGTCGCTTTTACGGGCGATCTTATCTATCTCATCAATGAATACTATACCTTTCTCGGCAGCTTCAATATTGTAGTCGGCGGCCTGAAGAAGGCGTGTAAGAATACTTTCAATATCCTCTCCCACATATCCGGCCTCGGTAAGTACTGTTGCATCAACTATAGTGAAAGGAACATGCAACATCTTGGCTATCGTTCTTGCAAGCAGTGTTTTTCCTGTTCCGGTTTCACCTACCAACAAAATGTTCGATTTCTCAATCTCAACATCCTCATCACCTGTGTGCTGATGCTGCATCAAACGCTTGTAGTGATTGTAAACAGCAACGGAAAGGAACTTCTTTGCCTCGTCCTGTCCTATCACATACTGATCAAGGAATTCCTTTATCTCTGCAGGCTTCAGCAATTTGATCTGCCCCAAGTCGAAAGAGTTCTTTTTCTTTAACTCCTCTTCGAGTATCGCATTAGCCTGCTCAATGCAGCTGTCGCAGATGTGCCCCGAAATCCCTGCTATCAAAAGGTTAGTATCTTTCCTCTCCCTTCCGCAAAACGAACATTTATCCATTGTCTCAATCGGTTATGTCTGGTGTTTGTAGTCTAAATTGATCACTTGTGATTACGCACAAGGACTTCATCTATCATGCCGTAATTTTTTGCCTCGTCTGCTGTCATCCAGTAGTCCCTGTCGGAATCTTTCTCAACCTTTTTATAGGTGTTTCCCGAGTGTTCGGCAACTATAGTATAAAGCTCTTTTCGTAGTTTCAGTATCTCACGGGCAGTGATCTCGATATCCGCGGCCTGTCCCTGAGCACCGCCCATTGGCTGGTGGATCATGATCCTTGAATGCTTCAGGGCTGAACGCTTCCCTTTTGTTCCGGCACAAAGCAATACTGCTCCCATGGATGCCGCCATTCCTGTACAGATGGTAGCAATATCAGGTGTGATGTACTGCATGGTATCGTAAATACCCAGGCCTGCATAAACAGAACCGCCCGGACTGTTCAGGTATATCGAGATGTCCTTTGAAGGATCAGCCGATTCAAGGTACAAAAGCTGAGCCTGAATAATGTTTGCCACATAGTCATCGATAGCCAGGCCAAGGAAAATAATGCGGTCCATCATCAACCTGGAGAATACGTCCATACTGGCAACATTAAGTTGTCTCTCCTCAATGATGGTAGGTGAGATGTAGTTGTTCGAAATGGATGTGTACTGGTCGAGTACTATACTGTTAATGCCGAGATGCTTGGTGGCATATTTTTTAAAATCTTTTGGATCGATCATTTTAATTCCTGTTTTGTTAAGTCGCTAAGTTAGCAATTTTATCAGCCTGTCCGTTTAACAGAGTTTAGTTTTTTTCGATAAGCTTGTTGAACTCATCGCGTGTTACCTCTTTATCTTCGAGGTTCACGGCACCTTTTATGAACTCTATCAGCTTGTCGTGCATTGCCCCATCGATGATCTGGCGCTGCTGCTCTTCGTTCTTCAGCATGTCGTGAGCATAGTTCTCGATATGCTCATCGGGAACGTTGTTAAGGCCGTACTGGGCAAACTGCATTCGTGCCGATTTCTTGGCATATTCGAGCACGTCATTGTCCTCAAGTTTTATCTCATGGTCTTTGATAAGCTTATTTTTGATAAGCTGCCACTTAAGGTCTTCGATGAAAAGAGGCATCTCTTTTTCTATCTGCTCAGGTGTCAGTTTGTCGTTGTCACGGTTTGTGGCAAGAATCCATCTTTTAAGGAATTCTTCAGGAAGTTCTTCCTTGAATTTCTTAACCAGTTTCTTCTTGGCATCAAGGAAAAACAGGTAATCGGAATCCATTGCAAGCTGATTTTCCAGTTCCTCTTTCACTTTTGCCTTGAATTCCTCTTCCGATTTCACAACATCTTTACCGTAAATCTGGTCAAACACTTCCTGTGTCAACTCAGGGTCAACAAACTCAGTTGCTTCTTTGATTGTGAACTTAAAGTCGCCGTCAACATTGGAAGCATCCTCTTTCTCTATTTTCAAAAGATATGAAAGCTCCGTATCATCGGGGAAGGCTTTTCTCGGATTGAAAACAACAGTGTCGCCAACTTTTGCCTCAAGAAGGGTTTTCTTTATGTCTTCATCTTTCACTACCGACATCGAAAGTAC
>JALVJU010000261.1 GCA_027034005.1 Marinilabiliaceae bacterium | reverse complement strand
AAAAATCCCGCCAACCACGTTTGAATTTCTTGATTTCCTATCCCTGCCCTTACGGACAGGGTTACCATTGTTACGCCCCGAATGGAGCTTAGTTTAGTTATGGATAGGGATCTTTTGTTTTGCCTTATGTGATTCAAATACATCAAGTAGCAGTTTGTAAAACTGCAACAATGAATAATGTTGATGTTTTCATGCTCCATTTTAATTTCGTAGATTTTGTTGTACCCCCTTTTGTAAGAGCCGTTGGCATGATATTTATTTCTTTTGTAAATTTTCATCGAAAAACAGTGAAAAAGTACGTTCTTTGAAAACCGGATTAGGTCAAACAAAGATAAAAGAGAAATATTTTTTGAACTTATGAATCGTTCCATACTTAAGCTGGCACTGCCCAACATCCTCACAAACCTGACAGTACCCCTGCTGGGAATGGTCGATATGCACCTGATGGGATATCTGGATTCTGCAGTGTACATGGGAGCTATAGCTTTGGGTGGGGTGATCTTTAATCTGGTTTACTGGGGATTTGCTTTTTTAAGGATGAGTATCAGCGGGATCGCGGCACAGGCATACGGGAAAAAAGACACTTTCGACATGGCTAACACTCTCTTCCGTGGCTTGTTGATAGCCCTCAGCGGGGCATTACTGCTTCTGTTGCTGCAAACAGGGATAGAAAAACTCAGCTTTATGATCCTTGACGGATCGCATGAAGTGAAGAACCTGGCCCGCGATTACTTTTACATACGCATATGGGCAGCGCCGGCAGCTATCTCCTTAATGGTGTTTTACGGTTGGTTTCTCGGGATGCAGAATGCCATTTACCCCATGATAATTGCAGTTACGGTGAACATTGTCAACATAGTGTTTTCGGTTCTTTTTGTACGTGTATTGGGTATGAAAGTAGATGGAGTTGCACTGGGATCAATGATTTCACAATATTTCGGCCTTGTTCTTGCGGTCTTTTTCTTCCTTAAGAAGTACAGGTACATCCTGAAACGATTTAATTTTTCATCGATAGTAGACGGAAGAGGCATAAAGAATTTCCTGAATGTAAGTAGTGATATTTTCATCCGTACCGCTTGCATAATTCTTGTTTTCACGTATTTCACTTCCGAGTCTGCAGGCTTTAACGATATCATACTTGCAGCCAACAGTGCGTTGCTGCAGTTCCTGTTCCTTTTCTCATATTTCCTCGATGGCTTTGCATATGCAGCAGAAGCCCTTGTAGGTAAGTTTTACGGGGCCAGGGACGGAGTCAATCTCAAAAAAGTTATTCGCCTGCTGTTGCTTTGGGGCCTTGGATTTGGCATTCTGTTCTCGGCTGCATATAACTTTTTCGGAGATGAGCTCCTGGTGTTTTTCACAAAACATGGGGACGTATTGATGGAAGGGCAAAAATATCTGCCATGGCTGATTTCACTTCCCTTGATCAGCTATGCTTCATACATCTACGATGGGATTTTTATCGGCACGACAGCATCTAAGCTCATGAAATACACTATGCTTGCGCCCACGATCATATTTTTCATATCAT
>JALVJU010000260.1 GCA_027034005.1 Marinilabiliaceae bacterium | reverse complement strand
CTTTGCTGCTTTCTTTGCCGAAACGGTAGTGGTTTTTCCAGTAATCCGATACTCCGGTCATCAGCATACTTTCCATGTGAGCAAGGTCAGGGTCATTAGCTATGATGTCGAAACTGCCGTGGAATTTGTGTATGAGCATTGCAAACTGGGCGATCCTTACTGTGGGGAAGTTATGTGGTCTCAGCCGCAGGAACCGCCACAGGCCTTCATCAAGTTTTTTGAGGTTGTATTTGTGCGAAAGGAAATCGTACTCTTTACGGAGCTTATTGGAGTAATCATCCGGTAAGCTTGTTTCGAGCAGTCCGGATTGTCCGAAAAGCAGTGCTTCGATACTGAGAATGTTGTCTGAGTGTTTCAGCAGTATCCTGAAAGGAAGACTTCTCGCAAGCATCTCAAAGGCCTCTCCGTTCACCCCAAATCCGAAACTTCGTGCAAGGAGAATGTAGAGCACCTCGTTCCAGTCGCCGTTGGCAAATTCCAGATATCTTTCAATGTCGGCACTTTTAGTTTCGATCTTTTCTATCAAAACCCTTTCAAGCCACTGCTTAAACTCAAAAGACGATATTTGCGGCAGGTACTCTTCGCATGCAACGAATGAACTTTTTGCCAACAGGCTGTTGTAGTTGTACAACAAGTGATCGCTGTACTTCACCTCCAGGACCGGGACGGGATTACCTTTACTGTTGAGCGTGCCTTTGGTTTTCTCCTGAACTACATGCAGGATGACATTGTCGTATGCAGGATCGGTATGATGATTGTGCGAATACCACTCTTTCTCACGTACATGGATTTCCACATTGCCTGCCCAGAGAGTGCCGTCAATTTTTATCTTGGCATTGAAGAAATCAGGTCCGGCATCGAAATTGGGAATACCGGGATGGATGATCTCAATGTCTTGCCCGTCAACACTCTTTTGCTCTGATTGGTAGCACAATCTGTTTGTCCATACGAAATGCAGGAATTCTTCTGTCATGATTACCTGAAAGTGGTTATGACAAATTTAAGGCAGATTGTCGGCAATTTCAACCCGTCAGAATATTTCAGGAAATGCAGTAGCTTACTGTCTTAATAATTTTCTTGATAGTGTTTTTGTGTTGACAAGGTATTTGGGCAGCAATCTTTCATGGCTTGTCCTTACCGGAGTTATGTCGATGCCGCCGCGACGGGTGTAGATGCATGTTACGGCAAGTTCTTCCGGTTTATAGGTGTCCCAGAGTCTTTTGTAGATCATCTCGCAAACTTCCTCGTGAAAATGGTTCTCGTTGCGAAACGATACCAGGTATTTAATGAGAGAGAGTTCATCCGGCTTGTTGCTGCTTTTCATGTAGATAAATGCCGAGCCCCAGTCGGGCTGGAAAGTTACTTTACAATTGCTGCGCAAGAGGTGGGTGGCGGTTTTTAACACGAACGGCCCATTGCTTTTTGTTTTAAGTAGTTCGGGTGATTCCTTAAAAGTATCAAAAGAGATATTTTCAATACCGGGTATCTCTTCGAGCAGGGAGTAATCACTGAAATCAAAAGGCGCTTGTTC
>JALVJU010000259.1 GCA_027034005.1 Marinilabiliaceae bacterium | reverse complement strand
ATCATGGCATTACGATAAGAAAGCGGGTTGCTGCCTGACTCTGTCATCCAAAAAATAACAATGACAGGCGGTGCAGCCCTTCAGTAGGGATCGTACGCGCTGGAGTTGTTGAATATAATACTAAAAATAAAAATGATAACTGTTGCCAGAACATCCAGAATAAAAGTCTCTGACAAAAGGTTGTCAAATGGCCACAATGAGCCGACAAGGATTGTTGTCAGTAATGTGCCGGTGTAGATGAGTATGAGAATAAGTATACTTTTTCGTCTGTCCGGTCTTTTCATATCACGGTAGATTCTGTGTCTTTATTCCGTTTGTCATGGTAAATGTCTCCATCTAAACGGAAAGTAAGGATGTTTTTTAGAAATCCTCACCCATCTCCGGCAATTCGCCCAGATTGGTTTGCTTATCTTCAAATTTCTTTCTTGAGGTATCTTTCAGGAACCCTTCATCATCGTAATCATCATCATCCAGGATTATTTGATTTGCAGTTTTTACCGACATCTTGATAAGGTATACCCTGTCGGGCAGTTCAAAAGGCAGAGCGCTTACTATCTCTCCTTTAGCATTTTTAAACTCTATCAGGTGTTGGCTGTATCCTTCGGGGTATGCAAGTTTGATCTGCTCCTTCAATTCATCACTCAACTTTGAATAGTCTTTGATGATCCTCAATTTATCCTGCTTCTTCATAGTCCGACTCTGTTTAGAAATTTAATTTCGGTGTTCTTTATGTCTAAAATACTATACTATTTTTCGGCAAAAAAGGTTTCACCCTCTAATCAAAACAATAATGTTTATGCAAAAAGTCAAAACCGTTCGCAGTATAAATGCAACTGCCTTAGAAGGTTGGCCATATTTGCCAATGCCTGAAAACGCAACAGCAATTTAAATAAAGTTTTTAGAAAAAATAGTTTTCCCCGTTTTTTTTACGGGTTTTGCTCCAGAAAATATTTTACCGCTTTTTCAATGCCTGATATCTCTGCAAGACCTTTAAGCCTGCCAATTAATGGATAACCGGGATTGCTATTCCTGCTGTAATCGTCAAGCATTTTATGGCCGTGATCGGGCCTTACCGGTACAGGCTTTCCAGTTCGCTTCATTACTTTGTGAAGTGCGATCATAACCTCCGTCAGGTTAACATCTCCTTCAAGATGTCCTGCCTCGTAAAAATCCCCGTTTTCTAATCGTTTGGTGCTTCTCAGGTGTACAAAGTGTATCCGTTCTCCAAACATCTCTGCCAGTTCTACAATGTTGTTATCTGCGCGGGCACTTAAAGAACCGGCACAGAGAGTTATTCCGTTGTTCAGCGAAGGATTAATCCGGGAAAGCCATTTGAGATCCTCCTTTGTACTCATTATCCGGGGAAGCCCCAGCAGGTCGAAAGGAGGGTCGTCGGGGTGAATAGCCATCCTGATCCCAGTTTCTTCGGCCACGGGAATTACTTTTTTAAGGAAGTATGCCAGGTTTTCTTTGAGCTTTTGCTTACCTGTATCTTTATATTTTTCGAGAAAACTCAGAAATACCTTTTTGTA
>JALVJU010000258.1 GCA_027034005.1 Marinilabiliaceae bacterium | reverse complement strand
GGACCTTTACAGTGTACTATATTCCGACGGGGCACCCAAATGGGCTACCCTTACTGAGAACAAGCCCCATGCCACAGGAGAGATATGGAGTGATGCATACCTTATCAGTCCGGCAGTTCAGACTGCCGGACAATTTCTGGAAAAACACTCCGGCAAGTGACGGCATCGGCCTGCAGGATCACTATTCCAAAACATGGCAGTATGTGGCAAAACGATATAAAGGGAACAATACAGTTATAGGTTACGACATGATGAACGAGCCCTTTAATGGTTCCGAAGCTCAAAAATTCATGCCTGTGTTGTTCGGTGCTTTTGCCAAATATTTGAAGAAAGAAACGGGTACAGATATTTCTCCGGAAGAAGTGGCCGAAATGTGGAGCAACCAGGATTCAAGATATAAAGCGCTACAAATGATCGGTACAAAAGAGGGTTTTGCCCGGATCATGAATGCAGCTTATGACCTTAATGCGAAATTCGAGAAAGAGAAACTCCAGCCCTTTTATCAAAAAGTCGCTGATGCCATCCGCAAAGAAGACAAAACAAAAATACTTTTCTTCAACCATGGTTATTTCTGCAACAGCGGGGTCAGGACTGCTCTGGAACCTGTAAAAGGTGCCAACGGCAAACCGGATCCCCTGACTGCTTATGCCGCCCATGGCTATGACTTGCTTGTTGACACAAAGAACCTTGCCAATTCGAGCGACGACCGGCTTGAACTGATCTTTGAACGGATAAACGAAAGCGGAAAAAGGATGAACGTTCCGGTACTCATCGGTGAATGGGGTGCACTTGGCGCCGATGTTCCCGGCATGACAGAACTTGCATGCAAAAACCTGCACCTGATAGAGAAATTCCTTTTCAGCAATACTTACTGGGCATACTACCAGGGATTTGAAAAGAACAGCTGGTTTAAGCCGCTTGTACGCCCCTACCCTGCCTTCATTGCCGGTAATCTTCTCTCATACTCATACGAGGTAAAAACCGGGAATTTCTATTGTAAGTGGGAAGAAACCGCAAATCAGACAATGCCCACTGAGATATTTATTCCCCGTATGAGCAAGATCAATATTGAAAAACTCTCGATAATCCCGCAGGGCAACGGTGTTGTCCTTGATCCGGTAAATGACGGGAAAGGCGGTTACGTTATCATATCACCGACAGGTAAGAATGTGACAAGAAAGCTTTACTTCAATATTGAAACTGATGAACAGGAAACAATATCATTGACCTCGGCTAAATAGTTTTAAGACAGAAACAGAAAACAAAGAGCGCTTCCTGTAGATTGGGAGCGCTTTTTGTATTGTGGGCACATATTGGGAGTGCGTATTGGGGGCGCGACTTCGAGTCGCACTCCCATAGCACACAACACCGAAAATTCCTATATTTTATCTCTGTAACGTAACCAATGGTATAAATAGAAAATCAGATATTGCGGAATATATCAGTGAATCTCACATTCCGGTATGGGATTTTTTTGTTTTTATACCTCACTATGATTATTTTCACAAAATACAATATCTAACAAGTCTTGTCATGAAAACTTTACAAAAACTCACACTCGTTATTTTCTCCCTGTCTTTGTTAATCTTTGCTACCTCCTGTAAGGAACAAAAAGAAAAAAAACAGAAACCCAACATCATCTTTATTTTTGCCGATGACCAGTGTTTCAACACTATCAATGCCCTTGGGAACAAGGAGGTCATCACCCCGAACCTTGACAAACTTGTTGCCGACGGCGTAACATTTACCCACACTTACAACATGGGCGGATGGAACGGTGCTGTGTGCATTGCAAGCCGTACAATGATGAACACCGGACGTTTCATCTGGAGGGCACACAAACAGGTTAAACACCTCGACTCTTTGGCTGCAAATGATATGATGTGGGGAAATTTGATGCAGAAAGCCGGATACGAAACTTACATGACAGGTAAATGGCACATTCGCACAAAACCTCAAAACTGTTTCAACCACGTTGTGCACGAACGTCCCGGTATGCCAAACCAGACTCCTCAGGGCTACAACCGCCCCCTGAGTCCGACTGATACCATCTGGGAACCATGGCACAAGAAATACGGAGGATACTGGAAAGGCGGCAAGCATTGGAGCGAAGTGCTGAAAGAGGATGCCATTACTTTCATCGATTCTGCTGCAAAGAAAGACAAACCGTTTTTCATGTACCTGGCATTCAATGCAGCCCATGACCCGCGCCAGTCACCAAAGAAATTTGTTGATATGTACCCACTCGATAAAATTTCGGTACCAAAATCATTTCTGCCCGAATACCCATACGATGAGGCCATGGGCGCAGGTAGGCACCTGCGTGACGAACGGCTTGCCCCGTTCCCGAGAACAAAATATGCAGTGAAGGTCAACCGGCAGGAATACTATGCACTTATCACTCACATGGACAATCAGATAGGGCAGATACTTAACGCACTGAAAAAAAGCGGTAAGCTCAACAACACATACATCTTCTTTGGTGCCGATCATGGCCTTGCGTGCGGCAACCATGGACTTATGGGTAAACAGAATATGTTTGACGACAGTATGCGGCCCCCTTTGATCGTCATCGGCCCTGATCTGCCAAAAGACAAAAAAGTTGATGCCGATGTTTACCTTCAGGATATCATGGCCACAGCCCTTGACATTGCAGGCGTTGAAAAGCCCCAATATGTAGAGTTTAGCTCTCTCCTGCCCCTTGCCAAAGGAGAACAGACCAAAAGCAATTACGATGCCATTTACGGCGCATATACCAGCACTCAGCGAATGATACGTAAAGACGGATACAAACTTATCATTTACCCCAGAGCAAGCAAAGCCCTTTTGTTTGACATGAAAAAAGACCCGCTAGAAATGAACGACCTGAGCGACCAAAAAGAGTATTCGGCAAAAGTGAACGAACTTTTCAAGGAACTGTTACAGCTTCAGGAACAAATGGATGATACCTTAGATCTGAAACCACTTTACAAGGAAATAGCACAGAGTTAGTACCTACCGGAAAAGCCATCAGTATTGAGGCATGTTTTTTATCAGACTTAAACCCTACATAAATTGGTTCTCGGGACTTAATATTTTGTACGTTATGGCCTGAGTTAGCCCTATTGGGCATTGTATTATCTAAATCACCAACAATCTTCATTTCTAAAAAGAAAAATATTTTTCCCGAAAAACAACTTTATAATATTTTAATATCTTTGTTCAAACTTTATACTTTACACGATGAATATTCTAAAATCAAGATATAAAAAATCAAAGATTCTTCTCTTTGTAGTGCTGATCCTTGCTGCAGGTTGGATGCTAATGCCTGCTTTCCTACGCAATGCCCTAAAATACGGACTTCCGGGCATTGACGACTACAAAATATTTGATAACAGGACAGTAAAAGCACCGCAACATCCGATCCCATGGGCAAATGCGAAAAACTACAACACGCAACAACTGCCACAAGCCCTAAAAGACACATTGGAACATTACAAATCAGTCGCATACCTGGTAATACAGGACGATAGTGTAGTTTTCGAAAAATACTGGGATAATTACGGGCCATCTTCCTATTCAAACTCGTTTTCGGCAGCCAAAAGCATCGTGTCGCTTTTGGTAGGTTGTGCGATAGACGAAGGAAAGATAAAATCGGTTGATGAACCCGCGTGGCACTACCTGCCCCATCTTACTACCAAACTTGACAAGGAACTTACTATCAAGGACCTGCTAACAATGAGCTCAGGCAGTAACTGGGACGAGAATTACAGCAGAAGTATGTTCAGTGTCACGGCAAAAGCATACTATGGAGATAATCTGGCTGGCTTGTGCGAGAATATCCATATCGTGGAACAGCCGGGTAAATATTTCTCTTATAAAAGTGGGGATACAGAACTCCTTGCCTTTATAGTAAAAGCAGCGACGAAAAAGACTTTAAGTGATTATGCCTCGGAAAAACTTTGGCAACCTATGGGTGCAGAACATGATGCACTTTGGGCCCTTGACAAAAAAAACGGGGATGAAAAGGGATACTGTTGTTTTTTTAGCAACGCCCGTGATTTTGCAAGGTTCGGAAAGCTTGTTCTTGGCAATGGCAGTTTTAACGGCAGACAGGTTGTTTCGGAAAAATATATAAAAGACGCTACCTCGCCTGCAAGCTACCTACTCGAATCAAATGACAAACCGGTGGACTTTTATGGATACCAGTGGTGGATCATGAAAAGGGGGGACAGGTATTATCCATACATGAGGGGATTTTATGGCCAGTACATAATCGTTGTTCCCGAAAAGAATGCCATAATCGTCCGGCTTGGACATGAACGAAGTAATTATTTCATATCTCATCACCCATCCGATGCTGTCACATACCTTAATGAGGGAATGAAACTGCTTAAGTAAAAACAGTTACTGAAAGGGACAGAATAATAATAGCACTAAGGTCTCAGGCATAATAAAAAGTAGTAATTGCCATAGGGATTACAGGAAATCCAATAAATTTTCAAGAAATGGCATCTGACAGAATATGTTCAGGTGCCATTTTTGTTATTGAATATTTTACCTTTTCTCCAACATAAAGCATTTGTTGTTGTTCCAATACTTTTGTAATGACTGATACACGTTTGGATTGAAGTTAGTTTTTATGATGAATTCGAAGACTCTTCGTTCTTTAGTCATACTCGTAAATGATAATACCCCGAACATAGCTGTTTTTGGCTATTTTCGGGGTAATTCGTATGACTAATCTTCTACAGTTGCAAAATGCATCTATTTGGGTATCTGCACAATACAGGCGTCGAAAAAATCTTTGGCACTACATTTTCAAGGATTTTACTTTTTGAACAGTAGGGGGTAAAGCCATTCCGAC
>JALVJU010000257.1 GCA_027034005.1 Marinilabiliaceae bacterium | reverse complement strand
GTCCGCCGTGGCTGTTCAGCATGTCCGTAAACGATATCTTGCCCGGGGTTGGTACAAACGTGTAGTAGATGGAGGGCACGATGGCACCGAATGCTGCACAGAAACCGAGAACCACAGAGTTCCCCAGTGACATGCCCAGGTATCTTACTCCAAGTCCATATGAGAGTCCGCCTATTCCCCAAAGTAATCCCATTATGAATGTGGCATAAAAAATGGTGTCTGAGGCGCTTGAAATTATTTCGCCAAAATGTGGGATAGTAAAATATGCAGCAATGGGCGGGACTATGAGCCATGAAAAAAGGCCGCCCACTATCCAGTAACTTTCCCATGCCCAGTTTTTCACCTTGTTAAAAGGCATATAAAAACTGCCCGAGGCAAAGCCGCCGATAGAATGAAACAGAACTCCTAATAAAACTCTCATATCTGAAATATTGATTAATTATTTTGATGCTAAAGTAAAAACATCATTTTATTGGTACAATGTATAAAATGGGATTGTTTTTGCACAAAATGAGCCTAGTGCCATGTCGGGCGTGTTTATAATTCTTCCTGCCCTTTTGTCCCCTGAAGGGGAATACCAATGAGCGTAAGCTCCCTTCAGGGAAATAAAGGGTGTGGGGTGGGCATGTAATACCACGAATTATTTTTGACATGACACTGATGTTATCTTAATATAAAAAGCGTACTTTTTAAATCCCGTTAATTTTCCTGAATCGTGCCGGTGAAATGCCTGTCTTGTTTTTAAACAGTCTGCTGAAGTAGTAAACAGAGTTAAATCCCAGTTCATAACTTATCTCACTGACACTTTTGTGCGAAGTGAGCAACAGCTCTTTGCTTCTGAGTATCCTTAAATTAAGGTGGTATTTCAGAGGTGACACACCCATATATTTCTTGAACATTTTGCGGAAATAGGCATAGCCTACATTGTTGTCTGCAGCTATTATGTGCAGGTTGATTTCTTCTGTCAATCTGTTCTGCATGATAAAGCAGGCATCCCTTATGATCTTTTCTACTCTTTTGCCTGAATAACCTTTTTGTTTCTCAAAAGCAACAAGATAACCTGTCATTTTCATTATCAGTCCTGCAGCGATCTGCTGGGAGCCGGGGGACTCGTTCTTTGCAAGATCGAATATCTTGATGAAAGTGTCCACTAGCTCTTCTTTTTCGCCAAGATACCTTACCGGACTGTCATTTGAAAATGTTTTGCTGCTAAGTATCTTGTCTGCTATGTCACCTTTAAATCCGATGTAGTTTTCTGTCCATCCTGTTTCCGGGTTAGGTTTGTACCTGTGCCACATTCCGGGCTTTAAGATGAACAGACTGCCTTTTTTTACGGGATAGGCCTTCTTTTTAGTTTCAAAAATTCCTTTTCCTTCTGTGATATAATTTATCTGATATTCCTGAAGTTTACGTCCTCTAGTCCATGTGAAGAAGTGATCGGTAGGGTGAGCAGGGTTTGGGTATGGCTCCCCGGATAGTACTTTCTTCCTGCCTGCCACGGTAAGGTAAAGGCCCCACTCTTCATCGAATTCGTTTATGT
>JALVJU010000256.1 GCA_027034005.1 Marinilabiliaceae bacterium | reverse complement strand
AAATGGCTATGACATTATTACAAAATGAAACTTCTTATAAGGCATCAAAAAATGCAAAACGAGAAAGAGCTGCTTTAGATGATGACTACAGGGAGAAGGTATTGAAAAGTTAAAAGCGATTTCCCTGATGATGATTGCCCTTTCTAAACCCCGGTTGATCATATGTTATTTGTCATGTTATTTGTATCTTTACGTTTAAATAAATTGAAATATATGTTTTTAGGTATAGATAAGGAGGACCTGGACAAATTCATCCTGATCGGGGACAGGGTTTTGGTAAAACCAAAAACTCCCGAGACAAAAACTAAAAGTGGACTGATACTGCCTCCTACAGTTCAGCAGAAGGAAAAGATACATAGCGGATATATCATCAAGACAGGTCCCGGTTACCCTATTCCGGCAGTTGTAGACACGGATGAACCATGGATGACAGAAAAGGAGAATGTAAGGTATGTACCTCTTCAACCTAAGCCTGGAGACCTGGCCATTTATCTTCAGAACAGCGGGTTTGAGATAGAGTATAAAAATGAAAAATACATTATCATATCGCAGTCGGCAATTTTAATGCTAATACGAGATGCAGGGTTGTTTCAGGAATAATATTAATACGAAGAAGAGAATTTCTTAAGGTGATTACGGTATGCAGTAAAAGCATTTGCCCTTGAGATAAATCCCAGATATTTGCCTTTATCGATAACAGCAATGTTGAAACGGCCCGATTTGCGGAACATCTCGACAAGGTCTTCCATGGAATCATCGGGACTGATATAGTACTGCGGCATGTACATCAAATCTTTAACATATACCTTATCGTACAGTTCGGGTTTGAAGATTATCTTTCTGATATCATCCATTTTTACCATTCCGTGAAGTATGCCTTCCTCGTCAACCACGGGGAAAAGGTTCCTGTGGGCATTTTCGATCTTTTTCACAAGATCGCCGAGAGTGGCATCCGGCGGCACCGTGGCAAAATCCCGTTCAATGAGTTTGTTTATGTTCATAAGAGTAAGCACATTGTGGTCGGCATCATGGGTGAGCAGTTCTTTCCGTTTTGCCAGCTGGTGGGTATAAACAGAGTGTTTTACAAATGTTTTTGCAGTAGCAAATGATATCGTAGCAGTGACCATCAATGGTAAGAAAAGCGCATATCCCCCTGATATGTCCGCAATCAGGAAGAGCCCTGTAAGCGGAGCATGAAGCACTCCGGCAATCAGTCCTGCCATCCCTACTAAAGCAAAATTCTCCACCTGAAGCTGGTGCATACCCATTTTGTTGACCAGTAAAGCAAAAAGTAGGCCTGTGTTAACTCCCATAAACAGGGTAGGGGCGAAGATACCACCAACACCTCCTGCGCCAAAAGTGAGAGATGCAGCCACAACCTTAAGTGCGATAATAACTGACAGCATAAATATCAGAGCCATGTAGCTAGAATTCCAATCTTCGAACATCGTACCTTCGAACAGGGAGAATGAATTGCCTGCAAGTGCATCATTGATAACAGAGTAACCTTCTCCGTAAAGTGACGGAAAGAAATAAAGTA
>JALVJU010000255.1 GCA_027034005.1 Marinilabiliaceae bacterium | reverse complement strand
AGGGATTTTAATCTAAAACTCTTCCTGCATTGGGAGGGTTGGAGAGGAGTCGTTAACATGAAAGGAGAACTGTCAAAACTTAAGATAACTGCTTACAGCGACCCGAAGTTCAAGAACAAGGTTGCCGGAGGTGAGTTCAGGACTCTGCTTAATCCCGAGAAGTACAGCTACAAGTATAAGATTAAGCACAACAGGCGGCAGGCATCGGGTACGAGCTCATCTGCGCCAAAGTTCAACAAGATACTTCCCGAGGGCTTTGAGCTGGATTTCATCTTCGACCGCACAGGCGTTATCGTCGACTACGGTTTGCCTTCAAAAGACGGCAAGGAAACGGTGTTTGCCGATAAGGGCAGCGGTATAACCGAAGATATCGAGAAGTTCAAAAAGGTGGTTTTTAAGTACAACGGCGACCATCACAGGCCCAACTATCTCGTCATCTCATGGGGATCCCTTCTTTTTAAGGGAACACTTGAAGAGATGGATCTCACATTTAAGTTGTTCCGTTCCGACGGCACTCCTCTGCGTGCATTGGTACATACAAAATTCAAAGGTTTCATTGAGGATAAGCTGAGGGCGGCAAAGGAGAAAAACACATCGCCCGACCTGACACATGTGAGGTTTGTTGAAGAGGGAGATACCCTGCCGTTGATGGCTTACCGCATTTACGGCGACCCGATGTACTATCTTGAGGTGGCAAAGGTGAACAATCTGATGAATTTCAGAAAACTTAAAGTGGGACAGAAAATATATTTCCCACCCATTAAAAAAGTATAAAAATGGCCGGCTCTTCAGCATTAAATACGAATACGGTTACCGATCTTGTTACCACATCGGTTTTTATCGGTGGTGAAGAGCTATCGGCAGAACACCAGGTGCTGGATATTCTGGTCGAGAAGGAGATAAACCGGATACCGTCGGCAAGGATAGTGCTGCTTGACGGCGATCCTGCTCAAAGGGATTTTGCCCTGAGCGACACGGATATGTTCATGCCCGGCAATGAGGTTGAGATAAGGGCCGGGTACCACTCCGATGAAGAGACGATATTCGAAGGCGTGGTAGTAAAACATGCTGTCCGCATACGGCCTGATCACTCTTACCTTACTGTTGTTTGTAAAGATGTATCGGTAAAACTGACCATCGGGCGAAAGAACAAATGTTTTTACGATAAGACCGACAGTGAGATCATAGGGGAGATAGTAGATACTTACAGGATAGAAAATGAGATCGAGAACACTGATGTACGGCATAAAGAGATGGTGCAGTTCAGCGCTACCGATTGGGATTTTTGCGTGGTAAGGGCACAGGCCAACGGTAAAGTGTGCATTGTTGATGACGGAAAGATAACCGTTAAGGCGCCTGATCCTACAGGGCCGGCCGTAGTGTCGGCCGGGTTCGGTTCAACGATACTCGATTTTGATGCCGAGATGGATGCACGGGGACAGGCAGGCAGTATCAAGGCCTCCGGCTGGAATGATGCGGAACAGGCAGTTGAAGAGGTGGAAGCGGAAATGCCGGATCTTTTACTAAACGGGAATGTTGATTTCAAAGAGTTGAGCAAGGCATTGGGAGATGTATCCGTGGAGATCAGGAATGGTGGTAACATGCCTTCTGACGAACTTCAGCAGTGGGCGGATGCCAGGGCCTTTTTCGGCAGGATGTCCAAAACCAGGGGAAGGGTCAAGGTGCGTGGCAATGCGGAGATAAAACCGGGCACTGTGCTTGACATCGAGGGCGTGGGCGAAAGGTTTAACGGTAAGGTGTTTGTTTCCGGGGCCCGTCATCAGATAGTCAATGGTTTATGGACTGTTGATGCCCAGTTTGGCATCGATCCCAAATGGTTTGCAGAAAAGGCGGATGTCAGTGACCTGCCTGCTTCGGGGCTGCTTGCTGCTGTACACGGCCTGCAAACAGGAGTTGTGACAAGTCTGGAAGACCCTGACAATGCGGGGCATATCAAAGTGACGATACCGGCTTTTGAAGGCGAAGAACATGAGTTGTGGGCACGGGTGGCCACCCTTGATGCCGGCGAGAACAGAGGTTCGTTCTTTATGCCGGAGGTCGGCGATGAAGTGATACTCGGGTTTGTCAACGATGACCCGCGCAGGCCTGTTATACTGGGTATGCTGAACAGCAGCGCAAAACCGCCTCCATTGCAAGGCTCAGACGACAACAACGAAAAAGGGTTTGTTACCCGCAGCGGGATGAAACTTCTGTTCGATGATGAGAAAAAAAGCATAACCATTGAAACACCCGGTGGGAAAAAGATATTTGCAGATGATGATTCCGGGGTGATAACCCTGGAGGATGAAAATTCAAATATGGTAACACTGAACAGTTCCGGCATTAAGCTGAAAAGCAGCGGCAACATCAGCATAAAGGCCGGAGGAGATGTGGAGATCGAGGGGAACAATGTGAACGTGAAAGCGAAGATGGAGCTCAAGGCCGAATCCGACATGGCAGTACAGCTCTCGGCAACGGGAACGACGGAGATAAAAGGTGCAATAGTTAAGATAAATTGAATATGCCTCCTGCAGCAAGAATTTTGGATATGCATGTTTGCCCCATGGTTACGGGTGTTGTCCCTCATGTGGGCGGGCCGGTGTTGCCTCCGGGTGCACTTACGGTACTGATAGGCGGCCTGCCTGCCGCAAGGGTGGGAGACATGCTTGTCTGCACGGGCCCTCCTGACCTGATTGTCCGGGGTTCGGCAACAGTGCTCATTGGAGGGATGCCTGCGGCCAGGATGGGCGACATGACAGCCCACGGAGGGACAGTCATGGGAGGCCTGCCCACGGTGCTGATAGGCGGTTGACTGGCATGGCCTCATTTGCGGAAATTTAATACAGAAAGAGTTTGACAGGTTAAACAGGTAAGAGATAAAAATATGGACGGGAAAATATCATTTATCGGCAGGGGCTGGTCTTTTCCCCCGGAGTTCAACAGGCACACCGGGAGTGTGAAGATGCTGGAGGATGAAGCTGACATCGACAGTAGTCTGGAGATACTTCTTTCAACAAGATTGGGAGAGCGGATCATGCTGCCCGATTACGGCTGTAACCTTGACGAGATGCTTTTCAATCCTGTAGACCTTACGCTGAAAACTTATGTTGCAGATATGATAGAAACGGCAATCCTTTACTATGAGCCGAGGATAGATGTCAACAAAATAGAAATTGACGACAGCCTGGAGACAGAAGGTGTTTTGATGATAAACATAGATTACACGGTACGTGCAACAAATTCAAGGAGAAACAAAACCTATCCTTTTTACAAGGAGGAGGGTAACGAGATCTAAGCAGTGACCAGATGATTAAAAAAGGTAAAGAGATATTGAGCAGAAGGGAAGGAACGTCGCAAGCCGGCCGTTTCCTCGATGCCCTTGATCCGGGTTCGGTGAAACTGAACGACATGGGGCTGAAGGAGTGGATGAGGTTTGCTTACAACTTTGCCCGGCATGTCAACTACTTTGATGTTACCGAAAGCGATACGCCGTCAGGCGACTGGACTGCCTTTTTTAAAAGTGATGCCGAACTTGAAAATTTTATCCGGGAGCTTGAAAGCAGGAGTGATGTCACGCCACACCTTGCCCTGTTTGTCAGTTTTGTGAAACTGCTTGAGCTTACAAAAAAGAGGTTCAACGGGCTTACTTCCCGTCATCTTGACTTTTACTACAAAGAGGTATTGAAATTTGAGAAGGAAGATATCACTCCCGATAAGGTCCATGTTATTTTTGAGCTTGCAAAAAATGCGGTAAGTGTGCGGATACCTGAAGGTACAGAGCTGAAGGCAGGAAAAGATGCCCTTGGGAAAGACCTTATCTTTAAAACAACAGAAGAGCTCGTTGCCAACAGGATCAAGGTTGCACAACTGAAAAATGTTTACCACTCACCTGAAAAAAGGCAGCTAAAATATGCCCCCGTTGCCAATTCGTTTGACGGGCAGGGCAGTGGGTTCCCCGAAGGAGAAACAGGTTGGTGGCCTTTCGGATATCCGGAAGCAGATGCCGGCACGGTGTCCGACGGCTATCCTTCACTTCCTGATGCACGGCCGGGATTTGCCATTGCTTCGGATATTTTTTATCTGAAAGAAGGTGATAGAAGTATCATGCTGGCCATAGACTTTGAAAAACCGCTGGAAGGTGTCGGGGTTAAAGACCTTACGGATAACATTGAGGTCTTTGTCACCGGGAAGAAAGGTTGGATCGGCCCGTTCAGTATCAAAGAAGTGGTAAGGGATCTTGATGGCAATACAATCTTTTCATCGGGAGTGAAAACATCAGGTAAGCGCCTTGAACTTGCCTTCCGGCTGACTGCCAAAGAGGAAGAGGTTAACGGATACTCACGGGCGGTTCATGGTGAAAATTTCACTACTGACAGGCCTGTGTGCCGTATTCTTGTTGACACAGGTAGCATTGCAGGGTATTCCCTCTTTTCGGCACTTTCGGGCAAAAAAGTTTCAAAACTTTCTGTAAAGGTAGATGTGAGAAACATCAAAAGTGCAGTGCTCGGGAGCGATACAGGAAAACTGAATCCCGAAAAACCGTTCTATCCTTTCGGGACACAACCGGTAAAAGGATCGGCCTTTACGGTAAGCTATCCCGAGATAAACAACAAAAGGTGGACAGGCCTGAATTTCAAGATACATTGGAACAATACGCCCGACAGTTTCAAAGACCTTTACTACGCCTATCGTGACAGTAACAAATACAATATTTCTTTATACTCTTTTCTTGAGGCATTGGGGAGTTTCTCCGTCAGTGAGTCTTCATCGGTCAAACAGGAAAATCCACAGGAAAAGTCACAGGGAATCGTGCCGGCATGGCTTTTACTGTCCGATGCGAAATGGGCAGGCCAGGTGCCGGCACAGAT
>JALVJU010000254.1 GCA_027034005.1 Marinilabiliaceae bacterium | reverse complement strand
AAACAAGAGGAATCAGTATTCCAAATGCAAGGGCTGTTGAGATTGAACGTTTAGTGAATTTGTCCCTGTTCGTTTTTATGAGTATGGGAAGCAGCAACAGCCACGGCAAGCCAACAATAGGTGCCAGGACGATAAAGTACCAGAACGGTTCGGTCCTGTTAAAAGCATTTTTTGAAAAGCGGTCAACAGTCTGCCTTCCCAGGAAATAATCGATGAACCCGGGGTTTTCTTTTACAAGCATCAGATACCATGATGAGGCCACAACGAGGAACATTAGCCATGCAAGGGTGTGATGTATGCTAAAACCGTTCTTTGCCTTTTCTGTGGTGTTGTATGCAATGATAAAAGGTACGGGAACAATGAATATCACCGGGCCTTTGGTGAGAAATCCCATGGCCAGGCTGAACGTAAAAAGATAAAAATACCGCCACTGTCCTGTCTTCCGGTACTTCACCCAGCTGTAAATGCTTAAAACGGCAAACATGGTGAGGAAAGCATCTGTAGTGAGATTACGGGATGATATCAGAACTATGGGGAAACTGAAATAAATGATTGCCGACCAGAGAGCTGTCTTTCTGTTGTTGAACAATTCGAACGATAGAAGGTAAACAAGCAGTATCTGGATAAGGACGGCAAGTTGTAAAAAGAAACGTGCCCCGAACGGGTTTATGCCGAAAATTTTATAACCCAGTGCAGTTACCCAGTATGTGAACGGCGGTTTATGGTAGTGATGGACATCGAGCAGGTTCGGGTGAAGATAATCTCCGGAGATGACCATCTCCCGTGCTATTTCGGCATAGCGTGCATCACTGGTCTCCACCACACCGAACGACCCAACATTGATGTACAGGGCGATAGCACTTAAAATGAGTAACATTATCAGTTTTTTATCCTTCATACTACTGTCGTTTTTTCATCAGCAAAACAATATTGCGAATATAAACTATAAATCCGAACATCTGACCGATAAACAGAACGGGGTCTTTGCGAAAAACAGCGTAGCTGAGTATCATCATCGAGCCGGTAAGACTGATAAGCCAGAACCCAAGCGGCAGGCTCGATTCCTTTCTCCGTTCGGAGTAGATCCACTGATAGATGAAACGGAACGTGAATATTATCTGCCCGGCGCTACCCCACAGTAAAAGCCGCAGGGGAATGTCTTTGTTGCGGAACAACAGCTCAATGTCTATCCTGTTGTTGTGGTATGAGTAGAATATGATGAGAGCAGGGAATATCCAGAAGAACAACCTCAGCACAGACGGCAGTTTCTTCCATGAGCCCTGAAGCTGCATGTTACGGATGTAGATAAAGTAGGTCATCGATTGTCCGAGCATGATGGCAAAATCATCGCGCAGCCAGCCATAGACAAAGAGCAGGAACGAGGCCAGCAGGCTCAGCTCCCAGAAAAGTTCAGGTGTGAGCACTGTTTTCACCCTCTCCGATTTTATCCACTGTATCAGCAGCCGTGCCGAGAAAAGTATCTGGGCTGTGAAGCCTATCGCATAAACGAAAAAATTGTATGATAACCAATCGTGCATCCG
>JALVJU010000253.1 GCA_027034005.1 Marinilabiliaceae bacterium | reverse complement strand
ATCACCTTATAGTGTGCTGATTTGTCAATGGTGAAAACTAATATTTCTCCCCGGCTTACGTCCCCATGAAAAGGAAGTTGAACCCTTTTAACCGTCCATTTTTCAGGGGCAGGCGGTTCGGGAATTACAGGCCGCATACGTTCATCCACTTGTGTATATCCATCAGGAGTTTTAAAAAGTGACTCATCAGGCTGCCATTCACTGATATCTTTAAGGTTCATATATGTATTCTCGTTAAGATGATTGATCATTTTGACAGGAAAGTTCAATTCTTCAGCGATCCATGCTGTTATGACTTTGTCGTTGTCGGCATATATCTCTTTCTTGTCACATGCAAATCCTGCCACATCTTCTTTACCGGCATCTTGTTCGGTATAGTGGGACTTCAGCATGGCATAAGACTGCACGGGGTCGTTCTCAAGGCTCATCATACTGTTGCAGGGCACCTGCAAATAGAACCTTTTGTCAGGGAGCAGGATCCGTGTTTTGTTAGCTCCGGGATCAACAATGATTATCATCTTCTGACCGTCCTGAGTCAGTTCGTACCGGTAATGTGTTTTGTCAGAGAATACAGTATAAATATTCTTATCTCCCGATATCACATTTTCCATCACAGCCCGGAACTGGGCCTTGCCGGCAATGGATATTATCAGCATTATAAAAATAAAGTTTATTCGTTTCATCTGTTTATTTTATTACGTTATTTTCTCATAAATGATTTCTGTACTTAAGCCTCATCGGATTACCACATGACGGGAGCTTCCACTAATCAACATTCCTTTTCATAAAAGAGCGCCATCTAATGCCTGTTAAAGGAAAGTCGGAGTGCGACTCGAAGTCGCGCCCCGACTTTTAAACCTAATTCTTAACAACTTTTACTCGTTCACTCATCGTCCCGTTTCTCACTTCAAGGATGTAAATTCCTTTTTTCAGGTCGGAAACGGGTATGCTTATCAGCTTTTTGTTGCCCGCCAGTATCTCTTTAACCGGTGTGCCGTCTGCGCTGAACAGGCGGATTGTCATATTGCCCTCATTCAGCCCGTTGAGTTTCAGATAGAGGTCATCGTGTACCGGGTTGGGATAAACAGTCACTGTATTGCCGGAGGCTTCGCCGGGCCTGACCTGGGTGGCTGTCCCTCCGAGGTTGCCGTTTTTGTTGATATGCTGGGCATAGATATCAGCATTTGAGACCCCTTTTCTATAATCTGACCATGTAATTACAGCGCCACCGAGGTTATCGGGAGCAAGTGAAAGATAATCCTTATCCTGTGTTTCTGAACAAATTATTGCTCCGTTAGTATCCCACAGAAATGTTCCGGCACTATTTATCCTTTGAGCGTAAATGTTTTTAGTTATGCCATACCATGTAAAAATAACACCTTCTGCACCATCAGAGACACCTGCCGGGGCGATATACTCATCTACACCATCAGCAACGGTCTTTTGCCATGAACTCTGTCCGTCACTGTTCAAGTGAAGTACATATAATATTTTATCATTATTATTCCCGTATTTAGTGTAAGCAACAAATGCCCCTCCGTTACCATCACTTACAACTATGGAAGGGTATCCGACTGAAGATATTACCTTGCCATTATCTCCCCAGAGAAGAGTGCCTGTTTCGGTAACACGTTGTCCCATCAAACCCTTAGTGCCTTCATACCATAAAATAATAGCATCATTTTGTTCTGTGATAAAAACACCCGGACGACCTACACTATTGGGATTGCTGCTTAAAGCGACACCATCATTTTGCAGTTGAATTGTTCCTGTTGAATCTACGATCTGAAAATAAATATCTCCGTTGGAATCCGTTCTCTCATCTTCCCATACAATAAAAGAGTAACCGTTTGAGTTACATTCTACCCGCGGATAATTTTGATTTTCATCAGCTGTACATACATATATTCTATAACCCCATTTCCTTTCACCAGACGAATTTATACGTTGGGCAACTATATCTGTTTTGCCCCAAAAACCCATATCATTTGTATAACTTGTAACTGTAATAACCCCGCCGGAATGATCACTTGTTACTGCTGTTTCTCTTTCAACACCACTGTAAAAAACATATAAAGATATTGATCCCCACAAAAAATTACAACCGGAATCAAATTTCCTTACATAATGAAGATTTGGATCATAAAGCGTTGTACCTTCCCATCTACTGTAAACAGCAATTACACTGCCATTACCACTATTAACTAAAGCGGTAAGATTTTTACCGTAATCGCGATAATTTTCGCTAATAAGATTGCCATTGTGAGTCCATTGTTCGAATCCTTCAGCATTAAATTTTTGAGCGTAAACCTCACCACCTATATTTTGAGCTGAAAGATAACGAAAATCACGCCAGCCAATAATATAGTTGCCATCACCATCATTAATTATATGGCTACCAATCTGATTTTCTATTGTATCTACTACAGCAACACTCTGGCCCGGATCATCGCTCCACTGTGCCTGTACCAGTTGAACCTGTACAAACATTAACATTAAGCACCAGTGGAATACTTGCTTGAAAGTAAATAAGTTTTTCATGGCTATATTATTTTAGAATTATATAGGCAAGTTACTTCGCTTTATGCCGGTTGTCAATCCCATGAACATGGGATATTTTGGTTAAAAATCAACAAAAAGTTGAAAAAAAGTCGGGGCGCGACTTAGAGTCGCACTCCGACTTTGTAACACAGCCTGAAAATGTAAACCAAACTTTTTATTGTTTTACAACCTTCGTTGTGAAGTTTATCTGTTTACCCTGAACTTTGAGGATGTACAATCCTTTTTTGATATCCGATACCGGAATTCTTATCAGGGTATTGGCTTCCTTAACGTCAATTAAAGTATTTTTAATCAATTTCCCGTCAATCCTGTAAAGATTAACATAAACTCTGGATTCAGATGAAGAGTTTATGTTAATATAAATATTGTCTGAAACGGGATTAGGATAAACATTCATCTTGTATTTATTTTCCATGTCATTCGTGGCTGTTGCTTCTGATACTTCAACAGAAATATTCTTATCAATTGCCACCGCAGTTATGTATAGCTGCTTGTTATCTCCTGAAATATCAAATCCATTTGTTGCTTTATCCATATTAAACCCCGGGTAATCAGCAAAGAAATCGTAATGACCCGGATTAAGATGAACAAAATTAAACTCCCCGTATTCATCAGTTATGTCATAGGCTATTATTTTTCCATCAGACCCTTTAAGCATGACAGGGATGTCGCGTAATGGAACGCCAGTGCCCGTGTACCGGCCGGCTTTCAGGTAACTTGTTCCCGTTCCTTCTTCCTGAATAACGATTCCTGATGTTTCTGATGTGCCATTTGAGTTTTCAGGTTTGGGGATTAAAGTTATCTTAAGCCCTGAGGTGTCTTTGTCAAGGTAGAAAAATTCAGCATCTGAATAAAGAAGCTTATCGCCAAGATATGTTCTCAAATATCCCGGGTAACTGACAGCGTCCGGGTCAATCCTTATAGTGACACTATCCTGCGGGATATCAATAAAAGAAAATACATCCACACCTTCAAGAGGTTTCCACCACATATTAGTGTTGTTGGGATTTTCAAAGGTGTTGCAAACAACGACCGTCCCTTCGGTTACCGTATCCTCATCCGGAGTTACCACGCTACCTGAAATATCATGTCTTGGATTTGATTCATCAACAGCATACCCGGTTAGAGGTATTTCTATAACACCTTCATCAGAATCATTGGAATTAATTCTTAAAAAGGCAGACTTGTACCCACTAAAATAAGGCCTGAAAGTAACATTAAAATTAATTGTGCTATTACTTGATAATGTGTCTGTTTCCATAGAATAATGAAACTCCATATTATCATCTCCTTCAATTGACGAATCATAAATAACCAATTGTGATGTATCCACGCTTGCTAATTGAACTGTCATTACAGAATCGTCACCAATGGCAACGTCTCCGAAATTAACATTTGTAGGATTAACGTCCGTATCTATCCAAATTGATGTTCCGTGTAGACTAATCGGTAATGGATTCAAGGTGCCTGAATTGGATACAATACCTAATGCTGCCTCAAAATCACCGGTTTTATCAGGGATGAATGAAACTTCAAATTCACAAGTATCTCCCGGAGGAATTGTTGAACAGGTATTTATTACAGAAAACTCACTGCTATCTGTTCCTGAGATGTAAGAACTCGTTATTGCCAAATCAATTTGACCTGTGTTAAAGATCTTAACTGTTTTTGTTTCTGTCTGGCCTGCCTCTACATAACCAAAGTAGATATCAGTCTGGTCTGCATTGATCTGTGCCGAGCTTGTTTTTCCTGTCAGACTGATCTTAAGGAGTCCGGATTCGTATGCATTTGAAGTTATTTGCAGAAAAGACCTGTGGCTACCAGTCCTTGTTGGTGTCAAAGAAACCCGCACCTCACAACTTTCATCAGGTGCCAGTATGTTACAATTGTGGCCTGCTAAATTAAAGTCAGTTGGATAAACGGTGCCATACGGGTCGTATTTTACCTCAATATTACTTATGTCAAGTTCTACTGCACCTGTATTGGTAAGAACAACAGTGTCTGTTTTAGTCTCGCCCTGTGCAACGTATCCAAGATCTACCGGATTAGGAGAAACGTTTAATTCTGGTATAGGGGTTTTTGCTAAAACAGGAATATCCATAAACAACTGGGAAGCTCCATCATAATATATTCTCAGATATGTTTCAACTTTCATGTTTTCTTTTGGTGAAAATGTAACAGCTATGGAATCTTCCATGTATTCATAAAGGGTCATTTCATTGAAATCAACTTTAAACGCAGTATTGTCTATTATGAATACAGAATCAATATCAATTGGCTTTGTTCCGGGATTCAACATTTTAAGCCA
>JALVJU010000252.1 GCA_027034005.1 Marinilabiliaceae bacterium | reverse complement strand
AGGAGATGCTGAAATCGGATGTCATACTTGTATCCGATACCGGCATGATAGGCCCGCAGACCCCGGCTATCACCACAGGCCTTCGAGGCCTTGCCTATTGGCAGGTGGAAGTTACCGGCCCAAACCGCGACCTTCATTCCGGGCTGTTCGGTGGGGCTGTTGCCAATCCCATCAATGTTCTTTCAAAGATGATAGCACAGATGGTGGACGATGACGGCCACATAACCATTCCCGGATTTTACGATGATGTGCTTGAAGTGTCGCAGGAAGAGCGTGAACTGATGGCTCAGGCTCCGTTCGACGAAGAGGAGTACAAAAAGGCAATCGGTGTGAAAGCACTTTTCGGAGAGAAAGGATTTTCAACTACTGAGAGGACAGGTATCCGTCCTTCTTTTGATGTCTGCGGGATTTGGGGGGGATACACCGGCGAAGGAGCAAAAACAGTTCTCCCGTCCAAGGCCTTTGCCAAGATCTCTTGCCGCCTTGTGCCAAACCAGGACCATCACAAAATAGCCGACCTTTTCAAAGAGCACTTTGAGTCCATTGCTCCCGAGTATGTAACAGTCAAGGTAGAATCGCTCCACGGCGGGCAGGGATATGTATGCCCCATTGACCTTGATGCATACAAAGCAGCAGAGAAAGCATTCGAAAAAGTTTATGGAAAACGTCCTGTGCCTGTTCGAAGCGGGGGTTCCATTCCGATCATCTCTACTTTTGAAGAGATTCTCGGCACAAAATCTATACTTATGGGATTTGGCCTCGAATCAGATGCCATCCATTCACCCAATGAGAACTATCCACTGGAACAGTTTTTCAACGGAATCGAAACAATTCCTTATTTCTACAAGTATTTTTCCGAATAGACTAAGGAGACAAGATATATCGTCAAGGCAGGCATTCCTTTTTGTGGAAAGCCTGCCTTTTTTTGTGTGCTTATTCGGGTAAAATAAACATATTTCTCTGCAGTTTGCATTTTACCTAAAAATTGATGCAGGATTAAAATTTTATATATTTTCATGCAAAACCCATCTATTTTAAGGGTATTTTGACGATATTTTGTGGTTTTTTGTGATTTTACTCCGTTTTTTCATGCTTTTTAAAATATTTTTCTACTTTTGCACCAACAACAAAATTTAATTGATTATGGCAACATTAAGATTTCAAGCATTAGCAGATGTGATGAAAAGAGCACCTAAAATGGTGTCTTTACCTTCGTTTAAGGTATCGGATTATTATGGAGAAATGGTATTTGGAAAATCAGCAATGTCCAAGTACCTGTCGAAAGAGGCATACAAGGCTGTTATCTCTGCAATGGAAAAAAATCAACCTATTGACAGAAAAGTAGCTGACAGTATCGCAGCAGGAATGAAAGCATGGGCTGTAGAAAGAGGAGCTACACACTATACTCACTGGTTCCAGCCGTTAACAGACGGAACAGCAGAGAAACACGACGGATTTATCGACTTTGGCGACAACAGCAACATTATTGAATCATTCTCAGGCAAACTGCTTGCACAGCAGGAACCTGATGCATCGTCATTCCCGTCGGGAGGTATCCGCCAGACTTTCGAGGCCCGCGGTTACACAGCATGGGATGTGTCATCACCAGCTTTCGTGGTAGGAACAACACTTTGTGTACCCACAGTATTTATCTCATACACAGGAGAAGCACTTGACTACAAGACTCCTTTACTTAAGGCACTTGCTGCTGTTGATAAAGCTGCTGTTGACGTTTGTCAGTATTTCGACAAGAACGTTACAAAAGTACATGCAAACCTCGGTTGGGAGCAGGAGTATTTCCTTATCGACACAGCCCTTTATCAGGCACGTCCCGACCTTGTGCTTACAGGCAGGACCTTAATGGGTCACTCTGCATCCAAGGACCAGCAGCTTGACGACCACTACTTCGGATCTATTCCTGAGCGCGTGTCCCAGTTTATGATAGAAGTTGAGATAGAAGCACACAAACTGGGGATACCAGTAAAAACAAGGCACAACGAGGTTGCTCCCAATCAGTACGAGCTTGCTCCTATTTTTGAGGAAGCAAACCTTGCCAACGACCACAACCAGCTCATCATGGATGTTATGAAGCGTGTGGCCCGTCACCATAACTTCGAGATACTGTTCCATGAAAAACCTTTTGCCGGGATCAACGGATCAGGAAAACACAACAACTGGTCGCTTGGAACAAACACAGGAGTCAATCTGCTTGGCCCGGGCAAAAACCCGAAAGGTAACCTTCAGTTCCTTACTTTCCTGACTAACGTGCTGGCTGCCGTTTACAAGAATCAGGACCTTTTAAGGGCATCCATACTTACAACTTCTAACAGCCATCGCCTGGGAGCCAATGAAGCACCTCCGGCAATCGTTTCTGTATTCCTCGGCTCACAGATCTCTGCAATGTTGCAGAACCTGGCAGAAAAGATCACGGACCAGAAGATGACGCCGGAAGAAAAAACAGCGCTTAAGCTTGGTATCGGCCGTATTCCGGAGATACTGCTTGACAACACCGACCGTAACCGTACATCACCTTTTGCATTTACAGGCAACCGTTTTGAGTTCCGTGCTGTTGGTTCTTCTGCCAATAATGCTGCTGCCCTTACGGCCCTTAATGCAGCTTTGGCCGTTCAGCTGAAAGAGTTCAAAGCTGAAGTTGATGCATTGATCGCAAAAGGTGTTAAGAAGGATGAGGCCATTTTCCAGATGATCAAAAAGCTTTACCTTGAATCAAAAGCCGTACATTTCGACGGAGACGGATACTCGCAAGAGTGGGTTGAAGAAGCTGCCAGAAGAGGCCTGACCAACATCACCAGTGTACCTGAGTCATTGTTGAAATACCTTGAGCCTGCTGCTAAAAAATCACTTGTTGAAACCGGAGTGATGACGGAAAAAGAACTTGAGGCCCGTGTTGAGGTTGAGCTTGAGAAGTTTACCATGAAGATACAGATAGAAGCACGTGTGCTTGGTGATCTTGCAATAAATCATATCGTACCAACTGCTATCAGGTACCAGACTTCGCTTATCGAGAATGTTCAGGGCATGAGGGATATCTTCCCGGAACAAGAATTTGCAGAACTGGCTGAAGCGCGCATTGGTCTGATAAAAGAGATATCAGGACACATCTCTTCCATCAAGGCTAAAGTTCACGAAATGATAGAGGCACGTAAAGAGTGCAATGTGATTGAGGATGCCAAAGAGAAAGCTTTTGCATACGAGCAGAAGGTTCGTCCTTATCTTGATGATATCAGGTCACACATCGACAAGCTTGAACTAATCCTCGACGATGAGATGTGGCCGTTGCCTAAATATCGCGAGCTGTTGTTCACAAGATAAATTCATCTTAACAGAACACTAAAAATCCCATTGTTCATGCAATGGGATTTTTTATGCTTTAAAAACTGTAAAAGTTTTTCTTACAACATCAGATAATATAATACCTTATCCGCAAGTTATTTATTTTTCTCTAAACAAATCACTTGCATATAAAGGTAAACCCCTGCCTGCGTAGTCGGGCAGGCCGATTTAGAAAATCACGGATTACAGTGAGTACAACGAAACTGTAACCGATTGATTTTCTTACATCGATCTGCAATAAAACATTTTTATTGCGGATTTTGGGTAATATTTTCAAGGCTACTGCGTTTTACAGTAAATAGTTACTTTTATCTCTGTATATTTATCAGAAAGCCCATGCGAACTTTTCTCCGTTTTTTTTATGCTTTGATAATCCCCGGTCTATTCCTCGTTCAGGGGTGCTCAGTTGGCAATAAATTTTCGGCAGGGAAAAAAGCATATGACATAGGAGAGTACAACAGGGCTATCCCTCTTTTCAAAAAAGCATACTCCAAAGAGAAGAACAAATACACTAAGGGAGAGGTCTCGTATTATCTTGGAGAGAGTTATCGTCACATAAACCTTCCCATAAAAGCCGCATCGGCATATTCCAAAAGTGTAAGGTATAAGTACGAAGTGAAAGAGGCAGAGCTGTACATGGCACAAAGTTTCCTGAACGCCGGCAAATTCGATAAGGCACTGGCGGCATTTGAGAGTTATTACGATAAATACCCCCTTGAGAAAAGGGCCCGTGACGGGATTCTTTCTTGTAAGCTGGCGATGAACGACTCCATAAAAAGCCCTTACACCATAACAAAGATGAAGATCATCAATTCCAAATACAGTGATTTCTGCCCTGTTTATGCCGGAAAGGATTTTGATCAGATATATTTCACCTCGATGCGGACCGATAAAAAGAAAAGAAAACGTAACCGCATTACGGGACAGGGAGGAGCGGACATCTATTTTACCCACATCGATGCCAAAGGGAAATGGGCCAAGCCGGAAGCAATGAAAGATCCCATCAACACCGAATTTGACGAAGGAACAGGCAGCCTGACAAGTGACGGAAAGACAATGTACTTTACGCGTTGCAGGTACGAGAAAGAAGAAGCTACCGAACCGGAGATATATTCAATGACACGGGCAGGAGGCAAATGGTCAGAGCCGGTACTCGTTCAGCCGGGGATCGATTCGGTCATGATGGCGCACCCGGCCATATCTCCTGACGGCACGACCCTATATTTTGTTTCCGACATGCCGGGGGGCCTGGGTGGTAAAGACATCTGGAAGACCACAAACACCGGTGGGGAGTGGAGCGCTCCTGTAAACATGGGTTCCGATATCAACACTGCGGGTGATGAGATGTTCCCTTACGTCAGGTCTGACGGGACTCTTTATTTTTCTTCCGACTCACATGTGGGATATGGCGGACTTGACATTTATAAGGCCGTTCCAAAGGAGATAGCTACAGGAAGTATCTGGGAGGTGACAAACCTGGGGCCCGGGATAAACAGTTTTGCCGATGACTTCGGCATAGCATTCAAAGGTACGCTGGACGAAGGATTGCTCTCTTCCTCACGGGGAAGTTCACGGGGTGTAGACAATATCTTCTCTTTTGAGCTTCCAAAAGTGGAGTTCTCCCTTGAAGGTTCCGTTTTGAGCAGTAAAACAGGCCAACCGATAAAGGGTGCTTACGTCAGACTTATCGGCACTGACGGAACAAATATCAAGCTCACCATTCAGGAAGACGGTGAGTTCAGCATGAAACTAAAACCGGCAACAGAGTATGTCCTCCTCGTTGCCGCCAAAGGTTTCTTTAACCATAAAGAGAAATTCTCAACAATGAACCTGAAAGAAAGTAAGGTATTCAAATATGACGTTGACCTTCTGCCTACCGAGACGGCAATAATGCTGAGGAACATCTATTTCGACCAAAAAAGTTATGAACTGCCCGAAGGTGCAAAAACAGAACTGGACCGGCTGCTTCGGATAATGCTTGACAATCCTTCAATGAAGATAGAGATAGTTGCTCATGCCGATGATAAAGGAGATGAAACAGAAAACCTGATTTTGTCGCAAAAAAGAGCAGAAGAAGTTATGAAGTATCTGATCTCAAAAGGTGTACCCAAAGAGAACCTGACATCAAAAGGATCCGGAATGTCCAAACCTCTTGTGGTGGACCGTAACCTCGCATCCGATTACCGGTTCCTCAAAGATGGAGACATCCTTTCTCCGGAATTCATAAAGAGGCTTAAACGCAGTAATCAGGCCATTGCACATAAACTGAATAGGAGAATAGAATTTAAAATAGTGGAGTGATCAACTTACTTATGACTTATTTCCACCATAAGAGCAGTGAGATCGTTACATTCCGAAATGATATCTTCTCTGACCTGCACCGCTTTTCTCTTGATCTCATTTGAACTGAGTATCTCTTCAGCCTTACTTATCATGTGTTGCACATTATCTTTATCCGGAGCGAAACAGAAAAGTGTTCCGAACCTTTTAGCAAGATCACGGGTGTAACCGCGTCCGGCACTGTCAATATAAATTGCAGGAGTTCCAAGTATCACAGCTTCACTGGCCATGGTAGCACTTTCGCCTGCAACAAGTGAGGCAAAATGCATCAGGCTGTGAAGCCTCTCGGGGTTTAATTTTAATTCATACTTTCGCAATCCTTCAGGCAACGGGGCTTCAGACAGAACAAACACTTTCCCGTGTTTTTCTAGGGCATGGACAAGCGCGGCCTTGTCTTCTCTGTCAAGCCCTCCGCTTCCGATATCATGTGCCGCATTCCAGTCAACAAACCTTACGATCGAAAATTTCTCCCCTTGCTTAAGTCCCGCTTCTTTCAGGACAGGCCGGTCAGGAGTGAAATATTTTTCATGGAGATAGGCCAGTTCCATGTACCCATTGAAACGTTTATGCTTTTTGCCAAGGTCAAGTTCATAACATTCAGGAGTGTATATCTGTGTGGCAAACGGTTTGTAAACAGACCTGTACAGCCCGGTTATCTCTGTATCTTCGAACACGATGTGGCGTTTCCCCAAAACAAAACTTGAAAAACCTGCATACATGGTCCCAAAATCAATAAAGAGATCAGGCCTGAACTTTCGTGTAAGTAAGAATATTTTCGCAGAGGCTTTAAGCAGGTAAAATGCTTTTCCCGGGGCACTTTTACTTCCTTTTCCACGATTAACATATTTTATCCCGTAAGCATCAAGCAGTTCAAAGACATACTGCCGGTCCCTTGCAGTAACAAGAAACTCATGCCCCTCACTTTCCATTATCTTTATGAAATTACGGAAGTAATGCACATGAGCCGGATGCCCTATGTCAATGAATATCTTCATTTCATGATCTTTTTTAACCTGATCGCAGTGTTTCCCAGTATCCACGGCAGTTTCCTGAACACCCTCCGGAACCTGCCCGTCTCGATCACTTCTCCTCCAAAGCCTTTTTTGAAGTTCCTCACACCATACTTTTCATCAGGCTTTCCCGCCCCGCCAAAATCAAAAAAGCGAAACCCTTCCTGTTTTGCGGTCATCATCACATTCCACACCAGGAACTCGTTTGGCCGCTTCGGGAAAAACTCCTCTTTGGCTCCCACATACCATTCATACATGGAATAGTTATTTACAAGGGCCACCATCACCCCAATGATCCCACCTTTATATCCTGCCTTAAAAAAACGGCAGGATCCACCTTCTTCTTCATGCCTGAACAGTGACATGAACAACGAGATATCACTAAGCGGAATTTCTGTTTTGCGGTACACCTCTTTTAAAATATTGTATGCTTCTTCAATCTCATCAACATTTGATATCTCCCCGAATTCGAGCCCCTCTTTCATGGCCTTTTTCACATTACGCCGTTTGGCAGGTTCAAGTTCTTTAAAAAGTTCTTCCTCGCTCTTCTTTAAATCAATCAAAATATTCAGGTGTGGAAAATACTCATATCCTGCCCTCTCAAAAAGCTGTTTTTGCTCACCCGGCAACATCCTCAGATTTCTTATCTCACAGTAAACAGCTTCGCCTTTAACAAGTCCCGTAAAAGCCTTCAACAACTTTGAAATGAGTTCCGGATCGTCATTCTCTGCCAGCGGTCCGCCCCACACTATCACCCTTGCCGACATTTTGCAAAAAATGCCTTTCCCGTTACAGATCCTTACCCCCTGCATGACACCTTTAACATCTCCATCTTCCGTGACAAAGGCAACAACATAGGGATTATAATTCAATGCAGCTTCAAAAACACGGTACATTGCAGGTATCTGGAAAGCATTGCCCTCAGGATGGCCTTTCACAAAGTTCTCCCATTTAACAACTTCTAAGTTCTCTATGCCTGTTATTGCTTTAATTGCCATGACGCATCCTGATTAAAACATACTTACCGCTGTTTTTCATTTTTTGCCAGACAGCATTTCTCAACCAGGGCACCAAATCCTCTTCCCATCTTTCGGGGTGAATATTAAGCATCAGCTTTTTGCCATTCAGCTCCTTTTGCAACGCATCGATGATATCGAAGGTGGATCTGTATTTTTTATCGATCTTACTGTTTACCTTGTCGCGCAGGTTAATATTGCTGTTATTCCATTTTCTGCCCACATCAGTAAGATATATCAGGTTGAGGTCTTCGACAACCGAGTACGGCTCACACACTATCCCGAGTTCTTCAAGGTCAATTTTCCGTATGAGTTCTCCGTTGTCGTAACGGGACAGGGGACTGCCGTGCATGGAAACGGTGTGTACCGGCACTATCTTTCTGAACTCCTCTACATGATCCCTGAACGACTTCACTGCCTCATCCATATTCCCGTGCAAGGAGCTAAGGTCCTCGAAGTGATACCCCACTTCATGTCCCATATCCGATATTTCCCTGATGCACTCCCTGTCGAACACTCTGTTTTTTATCCTGAAATAATATGTGGCAACGATACCCGCCTCATGTTCCAGTTTTGCCATCCTAAGCGCATTTTCAGGCTTTCGATCAACATCATGCCTGAAAACCACATAAGAGCCCTCCGGCTTGTTTTTACAAACATGTGTGAGAGTGTAAAATTCAAATACTGAATTTTTCAGTTTGCCGATAAGTAGTTTATATGTGTCCAATGTGAAATCACGCATCATCCGGTCATTTTCTGATAGATATCTTTTAACCTCTTACTTATTATTTTTGTGTCAAGCTGCTCAATATTTTTTATTCCATACGTCCTGCCTTCAAAGGAAAGTGCCTTGCTCAGTGCTTCTGCAAGCTGCTCTGCGTTGCTACCTGTCACATAGCAGCCATCAACACCTGCTGTCAATTCCTTAACATCGCCCACATCGACTGAAACAACAGGCAGCCCTGATGCCAGCGCCTCCTTTACCACAATAGGCGACCCTTCCCACTTCGAAGTAAGCAACAGGGCATCTGCTGCACTGAAATAGTAGGGGATATCGTCATGCGGTACATCTTTTACTACCTCAAGAGAAACGTCTTTCCGATTAAGAAACTCAACGGTCTCCTTTGCAAGTTTATAATTCTTTTCCTGTCTTTCAGGATTTGAAACCCAGATTACATGCTTGCCTGACAAGAAACCTGTTATCTCTTTTGCTTTTACACGATCGACATTCCTGAATTGCCTTATGTTCACTCCATTTGGTAAAACTATCGCATTCTTGCCCGCAACCGCTTTCATCTTCTCTGACTGAACGATAATGTTGTTCCATACCAAACGTGAAAAAAACTTCATTGCAAGCCTGAAACTCCCGTTCATGTACAGCTCGCTTCCCATCAATGTAACGACCAAAGGCTTTGCCCCAGCCAACGAGGCAACTATCCCGCTTAATCCATAGTGTGCATGAACAACATCAAAATCATTTTTTTTGAGCGCCTTTTTCAGTTCCGAAACAGCTCCGAGATAACCTTTCAGCCCTTTGCCTTTTACTTCGAAAAATTCCACATCGACCCCTGCACCGGTGAGCCCCTCTGCCTGAACATCGACATTGGGAGACCTGCCGGAGGCATTATTGCCGCCACACACGAAAAGAACTTTTAGTTTTTTCATAAAGCCGGAAACCGGAATATGAAACTCCGGATTTTTCGTTTACCTAAAAATAAGGCATTTTACTTTACCTTCAATTAAATATGGCGGATTTTAACCCTTAATCCGCAATAAAAATGTTTTATTGCGGATTTTGGATCCGTTAAAAGCATCAAAACGTTGATACTATTTCTCAAGCTTGTTTTGTTTTCAGGCAAAGTTTTTTATTTTTGTTTAGTCAAAGCCTGAAAAACGTACAACTATGCAAGAAGATATATATTTGATCATTGAAGTTGCCGAAGAGCATATGCAAAAAAGTATCGAACACCTCGAACGTGAACTGGGAAAGATCAGGGCAGGAAAGGCCAACCCGAAAATCCTTGATGGTGTTCTTGTTGATTACTACGGATCGATGACCCCATTGAACCAGGTGTCAAGCATAAGTACACCTGATCCGCGAACAATTGCCATTCAGCCATGGGAAAAAGGCATGATAGCTCCCATAGAAAAAGCAATCATGGCGGCAAACCTGGGCCTGAACCCTGACAACAACGGAGAAACAATCAGGATAAACATTCCACCACTGACTGAAGAAAGACGTAAAGATCTCGTTAAGCAGGTGAAAAAAGAGGGCGAAGATGCGCGTGTGGGAATACGCTCGGCAAGAAGGCACAGTATAGAGGAACTGAAGAAACTAAAAAACGACGGCCTTTCCGAAGATTTGGAAAAGGATGCTGAGGAGGAAGTTCAGAAATTAACAGATAAATATATAAAAATGGTCACTGACATTCTTACTAAGAAAGAAAATGATATCATGACCGTTTAAAAGAAATATTCAAGTATAAGAAAGTCCGTAGAAATGCGGACTTTTTTTATGAACCAAGATTAAACTCTGTGTGAAAGGACACAGAGTTAACTGATAAAACTGATTGATTTTTTGAAAGTTCCTCACTCCCTCCGGCTCTCTTCTCAAATGGCAATATCATTAAGTCAAGCCCTAAGTCGCTGCAATATAGGGTCTTGATATTCCCCTCCGAGGAGGGGAGTTTAAACAACATATCTTTTAACAAGAGGCACACCTAAGCCTTCTTTTAAAAACCTGTCTATGGCAGGAGCTTGTACAAATTTATTTCGCTGACTTTTTGAGAATTGCAGCTTAATTTAATAGCATTGCTCCAAATGGAGAGAGCCTGTCCCGATGTATATCGGGAGAGAAGAGAAATTAAATCAATAGATTCAGAAGTCCTACCTCGCTCGTAATGATATAAGAAAATACCAGACAATTTTAGTTGTTTGAATAGTATGTTTGTAAGCTTGACAATACATAATTCTTTTTATTTTCTTTGTTATTTTCATAACTAATTGTTAAGTTTAAGTTTCCAAGTGCTGAGAAATGGCTGCAACCATTCACATATTTGCATTCAATATTTCTGTATCCTCCTGTTTACAGAGAGAGAGAGAGAGAGAGAGAGAGAAAGAACTTACATATCCGTAGATACAGATAATACCGACCTTCATTTACATACTAGCTTCAATATGTTTTATAAATCAACATATTGTCCCCCTCCTTTCACATAAAGGATGATTGTTGACCTAAAAAAAACTTAATTACCTAAACCTATGAAAAAAAAATACACAATTTTAAAAACCGGAAGGCATGAATTAACCAAAGTTGCAATAGATGAAATATTATATCTAAAAGCATTTGGCAACTATACTGATATAGTGCTTGATAGTGGTAAAAAACTTACCATCTGCCAAAATATTAAAAGCATATTAAATCATATTAACAGCTCAAAACTAATACGCATAAGCCGAAACGGCGCTGTGAACAAAAACAAAACTATTAAGATAGTAGACGGTAGGGAAAAAGCCATCGTTCTCGCCAACAATGAAAAATTAAGTTTTTCGAAGAGTTATATCTCCAATCCCCTTAATTTACTAAGATAAACCTTATTTATACGATATTTTATCCTCAAGGGGGTACGACAAAATCCACTTTTATACAGATCTTCTTACGAATGGATATGCCTGGCTTCGCAATTAGAAAGGCTGGCATAATTTAGAAAACCACGGATTAAATATAGTGTGACAAAATGTTAACCGATTGATTTTCTAACATCAACCCGCAATAAAAATGTTTTATTGCAGATTATGGGCAAAACAATATATCTGTTTTATACAATGGTATCAATGGTTTATACATTGAGAGCGGTCATTTATACATTAAGGCTTTTTTACTATTGCTTTATCCTCAATCCTCACTAATATTACTCTTGCAAGTTTACAATTAATCAGGTAAGGATAATAACAAAACTCAGATCATGGAAAAAAAGATTCTTCTCATATTTATTGTATTGCTATGTGCGAAAATCTCCATTAATGCCCAACATATCAGTATCGACAGCTTAAGAATACCTAAGCAAGAAGTTGTGACAGCCCAAGTGGCAAAACTCGCACACGAATTAGGCCTTACAAAAGAACAACAGAGGCAAGCCTATAATGTTTTGATGAGGGCGGCAAACAATAAAAATACACCTGACAATAATTTAACATTTGACCATGACTTGATGAAGTTATTGACATCAAAACAAAAACAACGGTTTTATAAACTAAGGGAATGGGATAAACAAAACAGTATTGACAAAAATACTCCTTCACTTAAAAGTGTAGCAACGGCCCAATATACTTTGACGTTGAACGATACAGCAGTAATAAAAGATGTACAACTAATAAAAAACAACTATCCTGGAAATGAAAATTGGGCAAATAAAAACTACAAAACGGCTACACGACTGTGTGCACATGCTTGGACATTTCACGGCTATCCCATGTACAGGCGTACGGTGATGAAATTCGTTTTGGATGCCATACCTGCAAATAGCCAAATAGTTTCGGCATTGTTATATTTTTACAGTGACCCTACAATAACTTCCCCTTCTTCGGCAAACGGCAACAGCCAGTTGAGCGGCTCAAATGAGTTTTATATTGAAAAGATAACCGAAAGCTGGGGTGATAACACTGTAACGTGGAATAATCAACCGGCTTCCACTGTTACGGACAGGATACTGGTCCCGGCTTCCACATCAACAACTGAAAACATACAGATAGACATAACAGATATGGTACAGCAATGGGTCAACCAACCCGATTCCAATTATGGCTTTAAGATGTTTTTAAAAACTGAGGCCAGGTACCGGGCCCGGAATTACGGAAGCACAGACCACCCAAACACGGCCATACATCCCAAGCTGGTAATTGAATATAACGGGCCTTCTTTTAAGTTCACCTATGATGATTCGGGAAACAGGACAGACCGAAATGTGATAATATTGGCCAATAACCTTAAATCGGCAAAAAGCACCAGCATTAATATTGAAAAACCGGAACTTGAAAAACCGATTGTAAGCAGCATTGGTGGATTTACAATCACGCTTTTCCCTAACCCGACACAGGGAGATGTCAGCTTAAAGCTAAGCGGCGATTCAATACCCGAAAGGATTATTTATAAAGTATTCAATGCAGGGGGGAGCATGGTGTGTAATGGTTTGCTAAACAGTTCCACTCTGCAAAAAGTACCGTTAGCCTCTCAACCAATGGGGATATACATATTGATAGTGCAATATGGTGATAAAACAAAAACATGGAAAATTATTAAAAAATAATAGAAAAGTAACCTTCTCAAAAACATCTGAATTATGAAAAAGACAAATTTTATTTTTATTTTAATTATGATAGCAGTAGCTATAGAAAGCAACTCTCAAATTAAAATTAAACAAAACGGGAATGTGGGAATAAATAATTCTAATCCGAGTTATAGGCTGGATATAAAAGGAGACATAAGAGTTAAAAACTACACTGGAGATGAATTAATTTTTAAAGAAGGTTTATTGTACTCACCTGGAGGCAACAGCATATTGGGAAGCGAAGATGATATCTGGGCAGAATTAAATGTTGGTTACATTTATGCTATTGAAATGTGGTCGGAGAACTATAATGTGAATTACTCGGACAGAAGACTTAAAGACAACATAAATAAAATAGGGCCGACCAAAAGCAGGTTGATAAGATTAAATCCTGTAAAATACAATTTTAACCATAAAACAAAAACTATCCACAGTAATAAATCGGATGAACAAATTGGCTTTATTGCCCAAGAGGTAAAGGAGATATTTCCAGAAACAGTTGTTGAAGATAAAAATGGAACTTTAGGTATAAAGTATATGGAATTTATACCAATACTTGTAAAGGCCCTACAGGAACAACAAGCTGAAATAGACGATCTGAAATCAAGAATTGAGAAACTGGAATCGGCAAAATGACAGATGAGAAGTGAGAAATGAAACGAGCTGTGAGCAGAGGTGCTCACTCACAAGCATGATAATAACAGCCACTAATGCCTGCCTG
>JALVJU010000251.1 GCA_027034005.1 Marinilabiliaceae bacterium | reverse complement strand
GTGGCATTCAATGCGTACGTAAAACATGTAGCGAAAAGCAGTATGCCTGATGATGAGAAACTGCTTCTTTTGAGAAAGATCATGCCTTATGCCAACTCGGCAGGTGACAAAAAACTAGTTATCAAAACACTTGGGGACGTTAAGACTTTCCTCTCGTATGTTTATCTGAAACAATATCTCGATGATAAAGATTTGAAACACGATGCCGCAAACAGTCTTTTCAAAGTTATCTTGCCTTCAAACGGAGAGGACAATGGGCTGAAAGGCAAAGATGTGAAAGAGACACTGAAGAAAGTTAAAGAGCTCCTCACTGGCCCCGACAGTCAGTACTTCAAGATCGATATCGACAACTACATCAACTCTATGGGTGATGAAGGGGGATATGTATCAATGTTCAACGGCAAAGACCTTTCCGGATGGCAGGGTTTTGTTGCCAATCCTATTAAACTGGAAGAGATGTCTCCTGGCAAACGCAAGAAACTTCAGGTAGAAGCTAACAAAAAGATGCATGAGAACTGGAGCGTGCAGGACGGCGCTATAGTTTTCAACGGCAGTGGCCATAACCTCTGTTCTGTACGTGATGACTACGGTGATTTTGAGATGATAGTTGACTGGTGCATCACTAAAAAAGGAGACAGCGGCATTTACCTTCGCGGAACGCCGCAGGTTCAGATATGGGACACCAGCCGTGTTGAGGTTGGCGCACAGGTAGGTTCCGGGGGATTGTACAATAACAAAGAGCACAGGAGTACTCCCCTTCTGGTTGCTGACAATCCCATTGGCGACTGGAACACTTTCCGTATAAAAATGGTAGGGGACAAGGTTACTGTTTACCTCAATGGCCAGCTTGTCGTTGATAATGTGACCATGGAGAACTACTGGGACAGGAGCATTCCTATCTTCCCAAAAGGAACCATCGAACTGCAGGCACACGGCACGGACCTCTCTTTCCGCGATATTTATATCAAAGAACTCAAGCCGGAGAATCATAACAAGCTGACTCCCGAAGAGGAGAAGGACGGTTTTAAACTGCTCTTCAATGGGGAGAACCTTGACGGATGGGTTGGCAACAAAGTTGACTACCGTGTCGAGAATGGTGAGATAGTGATAAGCGGCGGAAACGGCAGTCATGGAAACCTGTTCACCAAGGATGAGTACAAGGATTTTGTTTTCCGATTCCAGTTCAAACTTACTCCCGGAGCCAACAACGGCCTGGGTATTCGTGCCCCGCTGAAAGGTGATGCCGCATACAAAGGTATGGAACTTCAGATACTTGACAATACTGCAGATGTGTATAAGGACCTGAAACCGTATCAGTATCATGGTTCCGTTTACGGTGTGATACCTGCTAAAAGGGGATATTTGAAGCCTGTAGGCGAATGGAACACCGAAGAGGTGATAGCGAAAGGAACACATATCAAGGTCATCCTGAACGGACATGTCATCCTCGACGGTGATATTTCAGATGCGATAAAGAACGGTACTTTGGACCACAAAGACCACCCCGGACTTAAAAACGAAAAAGGACACATCGGGTTCCTTGGTC
>JALVJU010000250.1 GCA_027034005.1 Marinilabiliaceae bacterium | reverse complement strand
TCGTAATCGTATCCCTGTTCCTGCAAATGTTTTATCCATTGCGGAATGAAGCTCCTGTACGCCTTCAGCCAGGCATCGGAAAATGCAGGTGCAGGCCCGTGGAGAGATACTAAACTCATAAAAAGGAGGATACCTTTGGGGGCATGGGTTTTCATGAAAGCATCATGCGCAGTGTAGTCGATCTTTATAATCTTACCGTTCTCATCAAACTCTGCTATCGGCGGCACTGTACGCGGAAAAACATTGGTGCCGTGAGCTATCTGATCGGCAAAAGCGCCTTTCGGGACTTCCGTACTGCCCCAGTGACAAAGGGTCAGAGGGTTATGTTCAGGCAGCGATACATCCCATACCCTGATCGAAACCTCCGCTTCTGCCTCCTGTGGTTCCACATTCAAACTTCTGAACTTCAGTTTTGCTTTCCATGTCCCGGGAGCAAGTTTTTTGGTGTTGATGGTTATCCAAAGCTGTCTGCCTTGCCATGCCGGTACCACAAGCAGACTGCCCCCGTTAAGTTCCGGTAAGGCATCCGCTGCCAGGTCGGCATCGTGAGTAGGGACATCGACCACCTCACATAAGGTCAGGACACTGTCGGCAGGTACCGGGGCTGCTCCTTCCGGGCCTTTTAACCCCTCGATCTCCACCCGTAAAGTGCGGGTACTGCCGCCAAAATTAAAGATATTGAAAGCTGCAGATTCAAACTCTCCGCCCAACGCTTCAACCGTGTCGATCGCCGCAGAAGTCCGGCCTTCTAATATCTCCTCAGTACCGCCAAAGGGAGCCCATGGATTTGCCCCGTATGCGACAATGATCCTGCCCTGCCTTACTGCTTCTTTCATTATTTTTGACAAACGGACAAACTCCGATTTAAGATTAGTCAGGTCATCCCTCAGCTTTCGCTTTTTCACTGGAGACATCTCATCGATCTTTGCAAACTGCTTTTCTGCTTCTGCAAATTTACCCCCGAGGTAGTAAACCTTCTCGTCCACTCCTTTTTTATCTTTCAGTTTAGGGATAAGGCTGTTCATCTCGTCTCTCATCTTACTTACAGCATGCAGATCGTTTTGCAACACATCTTTCCCCACACGGTACGCCTTAAGGTCAACCGTCACTTTTGATCTTTCTTTTCCCGCAAGTACTGATGCCGAACGTGACGCTCCGGCACGATATTCGGGCCAGGGCATTTTAGCATTTTTGACTGAATTTGGCCAGTGATATGCCAACACATTACCGCTAATCTCAGGAAGCACAATGCACAGACCGCCGTCCTCCAGCATATCGGCGACAGCAGGAGATGCATTCGTTCCGCTTGTTATCCCAATCTCCTGCTTTACCTCTCCTGCCGGATCAAATACCATCAATTTGCTACCGTACCCCGCCACAAGTATTTCAACAGTACCGTCACCGTCGATGTCAATGATCACAGGTGACCTGCGTGCCCTTTTCGAGAGTCTGGATTCCCACTTCATTTTTCCTTCCGCATCAACGCAAACAAGATATCCTGAAAGATCAACAGCGTAGATCTCCCCATTACCGTCACCAACGGCATCTGCAACAGAAATGCCACTATCGATCCTGTTCTTCATCGGGAATGACCAGAGAAGCTTCCCGTCACTGCTTACCACAGCAAGTTGAAAGCCCATTCCAGTAATGACCTCACTCTTGCCGTCTCCGTCAATGTCCCAGATCACCGGAGCTGCAACCTCTGTTTTTCTTCCGTCTTGCAGCACATCCCCTTCCGGCCTGTATCTCCACAGCTCTTTACCTTTATGGTTTAAACAAATCAACGGGCTCTTTTCTAAAGCGATAACAACCTCCGCTTTCCCGTCACCGTCCAGGTCTCCCACGGCAGGCGCAGAACCAATGCCTTCCGGCTCATTGTATTCCCAAAGTTTCCTGCCCTTACCGTTAAGGCAAATCAGCTTTCCGGATTCATCGGCAGTGATTATCTCCTTTTTCGCATTTCCGTTGATGTCAGCAACAACCACAGTCATGCATCCCCATTTGATAGTCCCAAGAGAGCTGTCACTCCAAAGGACATCACCTGTCAGGCCGTCAAGGCAGAACAGCCTGCCTGAATCGGTCAAAGCCAGCACTTCCAGTCCATCATCTCCCGTAACATTCATGACCGTGGGAGCTGTAGTTATCCTGTTCCCAATGTTTCTATCCCAGATAACGCGGCCATAGCCGTCAATGGCAATGACATCACCCGTCAGTGAACCTACAACAACATCCTGAAGGCCGTCCCTGTCCACATCGCCCACAGCAGCCGATGCATCAATGTTTTTACCCGGTATCTTCAACGACCACAACTTTTCTCCCTTTTGGGCAAACAAAGTTTCGGCAGAAAACACTAACAACAAACTGAATACAAATGCTTTTTGAAATTTCTTACTTTTTACAACTATCATGACTTTGAGATTAGATACGAAATAACATTAAGCCCAAGTTACACAAAATATCATGCCGTATCTGATTTGATAAAATAACAATAAGCTTTTGTTAATTTTCACGAAATATCTGATGCTTAATTGCCATTATCATGTTCGATAAAAGCATCCGTTCGGGGCTGACTTGCCGTATTGACATTAATGAACCCTATAAAATCGTCCTTAAAGACTATATTTTAAACCCTGTTTTTATATCTCCGAACTGTTCCTTTTCCCTATCACTAAAGATACACCAGTGATAAAATAACATTTTTTAAATGCAGTAAGCGATTTATCTTTTGCAATAAAAAAATATAAACATTATCTTTGCAACCGCAAAAGCAAAATGGTGGATGTAGCTCAGTTGGTTAGAGCACTGGATTGTGGTTCCAGGGGTCGTCGGTTCAAGTCCGATCTTCCACCCAAAGGCCCGGTTAATACCGGGCTTTTTTTATTTCCCCGATTCCGGCAAAGGCTGATCGCATAGAACACTGACTGCACGGATGAAACTGATGATCACAGATCATTTAACCCGGCATTACAGTAATGCTTCAATGTGCAAGTCCGTCTGGCTGCGTAGTTCTACCTGGCTACCAGATAGACAGGCAGACGGACAGGCACGATTGAAGATTTTCCAAAAAACTTAATCAAATACTCTGTTAAGCAAGATGATGTATCTACGTCTAACTTAAAATACCTGCAAATAAACAAAGTCAACATAGCTTCCCTCATCAATTGTCACTGACAAACAAGCCTGCGACAGTTTGTGTTATCCTTCAACAAAAACAGGACAAGGTGCAGATCACCAAAAACATTTGTAGAAATTAGAAAGATCCCAAGAGTAGGTGCAGAGCACCGAAACATTATCCCTGAACTAACATGATATTCAAAACACAGTTTGCCTTTTGACTACTGTCGTTCCAGGCGTATCCTAGCATCCTCCCCACACCCCTGACCCCTAAAGGGGAAATGCTTGCGCGCATGAACTCCCTTCAGGGAATTAAAGGGTGCGGCGTGGGCTTGCAATGCAAAATACATACCTGACACTACTGTGTCAATGCATAGATGGCAAAAGAAGCCAGCCAGTGCCCGCCCATGTATCCATCGCCCACAAGGTTTGGGAGCGAGTATTCGATATGCCTGTTTGCAACAGGTATCAGATAACTGAACTCCGGATACTGTTTTGCCAGACCGTACATGCACCAGGCACGACTAAAGTTGAGGCCATCGAGATGCACCATGTGGCCGTCCGACCGGTCGGAAACGATACCGACCTTCCATGTAAAACGGTTTTCGGTTATCTGCGGCAGGAACTTATTTAACCAGGCCTTAAATTCATTTTCCGGCAAAACCTTACGCATTATGTCAATCTCTTCCATGGCAGGCGACAGGAAATCATACCCGGAAGGTTCCCACCAAAGAGGGTATTGCCTGTCGTCAAGATAAAAATCCCTTGCCCTTTTGTTGATAACGTTCACAAATGCAGTGTCGTTTACCGCCATGGCATAATCAACGGCAAAGGACAATCCGAAAGCTGTGTTTGTATGAGTTCCCACCCGGATAGCATACTGCAGTTTTGGAAGATACTTTTTGTATGATTCTACGATAGTATCGGTAAGCGGCTGCAGGTTATCCTCAATCTGACGAGCCAACGGATCATCCCAATCATGCAACTCTGCCGCCAATTTCAGCAACCAAGCCCAACCGTAGGTACGCTCGTAACTCTTGTTCAGCTTCGGATCAAAATATTTCACCTCCCGGAATACTTTCTCTTTGGTTATCTGCAAAGCAAGCAACCCTCTTATGGAATCCGCCTTTTCCATATGAGGAAATTCTTTCAGCAGTTTCACAAGTGACCAGTGACCGTGAACCGAGGAGTGCCAGTCGAAACAACCGTAAAAACAGGGATGCAGTTCTCTTGGCGGCTTCAGGTCAGAATCACTTGCCAGCACCTGCCCGAGTTTGTTCGGATACTCCTGCCTGATGCATTTTAATGGAAGCGTTGACAACTTCTCCGCCTGCTGCTTTGTAAGTCTTAAAGGCTGTACACCCGGCACAGTCATTGCCGCAGCTATCACAAAAACAAAAATAAACCTGTAAGTTTTCATCACATTGTATTTTTAACCAATTTAATCAGTTGGAAGCTCGAAGTTTGAAGCTGGAAGCACATTTCAGCAACCGAAAACCAGCCGGCAGTCGGCAGTTGGCAGTCAGCAGGCTGAAAAAGCTCGAAACCATAAACACATCTTAGCAACCGGAATCCTGTAAAGTTAACCATTTAGCCATAGAACCATAGAGCCATAGAACCCTTCAGCCCTAGAGCCATTCAACCCTCAAATCAACCCCATATTCTCCATCAGATAGGTTGCATTATGACTGTGTGTTATTCCATCGCGTAAAACATAATCAAACTTCAGGCGGCCGTTGTCAAACTCTACTTCAAAGCACATGTTCACTA
>JALVJU010000249.1 GCA_027034005.1 Marinilabiliaceae bacterium | reverse complement strand
TGGTAAATATCTCAAAGATAGAGTTCCTTGATGAAGAAAAAGACATCCTGTATCTGGATAAAGGCCTGTTTGAAGCTATCGAACACCGGAAGATAGTGACGTTGAAACAACTAATAAAGGAAAACTCTTTAAGCACTGTGAGCCGTCTGCATGCATAGGTTTACTTCTTTTTTCTGTTTTTGATCCGGCCAGTATGTTTATTTTTGTTAAATTGTCGCCATTAAAGTATTTGCCTAACTTTTATGGCCGGTAATGAACAGGATTTTTTCACTGATAATATTTCTTTCATTCTTTCTGTCCGGGACCATTTTTTCCCAGATAGACCTGTCAGGGCGTTTTACTTATACCCGGTTTGATACAGCCAGACAGAATGATCTTCTTTTCAGGCTTGAGACAGATCTGTTCTTTAAAAACAATGAATACTTCAGTGAATACGAGGAAGGATACACACTGCCGGGTTTTTATATCCAGCCCGAACTTGTTTACTATGCAGGCACCCGGCTGAGATTTACAGCAGGCGCAAACCTTATTCAGTTTTTTGGGAAAGACGGCTTTTTCGATGTAAAACCGGTTATTTCTGCACAGCTCAGGGTTGCTAACAATTTTTATTTGATTCTCGGAGCACTAAAAGGAAATATCCAGCACGGGCTCATCGAGCCGGTCTATGATCCCGACAACCAATATCTGAGGCCTGTGGAGAACGGCGTACAACTCCTTTTCAACAATCACCGCTTAAGTCTTGATGCCTGGATCGACTGGGAGCAGTTTATCTCATGGGGCGATACTATCCCCGAAAGGTTCACTGCCGGCTTTACGGGAAATCTGAACATTACAAATAAAATCAGCAGGTTCTCACTTGCACTGCCTGTACAAATTCTTGCATCACACCAAAGCGGGCAGATAAGTGATTTTAATGCTGACACTTATTCCATGGCAAATGTTGTTTTAGGCATGAAAACAGGGCTGCTTACAGGAACCGGTTTCATCCGCAAAGTCTGGGTAGATGCATACTATCTTGGTTTTTCACAGTTTTCCGGTTCCCTGGACCTTGGGTTTGATTCCGGCCATGCCCTGTATCCCACTACAGGTTTTGACTACAAGTTCGGGCAGTTTATGCTCGGTTACTGGTATGCCGATAATTTTTATTCCCGCAAAGGGAATCCCGAATTTATGTCAATATCAAATTTCAATGATTTTTATTCCAGGTACAGGCACATGGGAACCGTTAAGGCGACTTTTAACAAGTCGTTCATGGCTGAGCAGATAAAGTTGAATGTGTGCGTAAACGGGTACTATGATTTCTCCGCGAGCCTGTTTGATTATTCCTACGGGCTGAGCCTGATCTATACCCCGCAGTTTAAGATTATAAAAATTGTCAGTCACTGAGGGTGAACCGCCACGGCTTTTTACTCCACACGGGGCCTGCGTACTCAATTCCTATCCTTGGGGCCGAACTGTGGTCTACATCACTCTTTTCTCCCTCTTCTATCCAGATACGGCCTGATGTAAGCAAGTTTTCCCCGTAAAATGATTTGTCAAGCTTAAGGAGTTTGCCTGTCCTGCCGGGCCCCGGTGCAAGGACAGTGCCCCGGATAAGAACTGCCTGGGGATGGTCTGCCGGGCCGGTAACAACATTCAAAAGCCAGTACATTCCGTAAATGAGATAAACATATACATGGCCACCCTCCCAGTACATAACTTCGGTCCTGGGCGTGCGTCCCTTGCTTGCATGACATCCAAGGTCTTCTTCTCCATGATAAGCTTCGGTTTCGGTTATCATGGTCCTTGTTTCAGTTCCATCCTCAAACCTGCGTACCAGAATTTTGCCGAGAAGCTGCTTCGCTACTGTTACGGAGTCCTGGAGAAAAAAATCTTTTGGTATTTTTTTATTCTTTTTTGCCAATCCTTCTGTTTTGTCAGTCAAAATATCATTTTACGATTGCATGCCGGTAACTCAATACTTTATCTTATCGGGATTTTCGTCCCACATCTGAAATGCCTTGTATGCCTCTTCCCCGAGAATTCTTTCGGCCGGAACAGAACGCTTATCAACAGGCAACTCCATCTCTTTGTAGATGAAAGCATCGTCAAAGCCAACTTTTGCTGCATCTTCTTTGGTATTTCCGTAATACATCTTTGAAAGATGTGCCCAGTACACAGCACCCAGGCACATGGGACACGGCTCGCATGAAGTGTATATCGTGCAGCCTGAAAGGTCGTACGTTCCCAGGTTTGCGGCTGCATCCCGGATTGCCATTACTTCGGCATGAGCAGTGGGGTCGGTATGGGTCACAACATTGTTCGCCCCTTTGCCGACTATCTTGCCATCTTTAACGATAACCGCACCGAAAGGCCCTCCTCCATTTTCAACATTCTTTTTCGACAACTCAATTGCCTCCCTCATAAAATCCTCATGCGTCATAACTTCTGATTTTTAATTTAACCTCAGGGTATTTCTGCCTCTGCAACATCCCATGAATGTTTAAAACATTAAGCAACCCGTATCTGCAAAAATAGGAATTAGTATTTTTTAAGAATACTTTTTTCAAAAAATTACAGAAACTATTGGTTGAAAATAAAATAAACCGTACTTTTGCGCCCGATTATTATCCGTGCCGAAAGCTATAAATCTATTGCGTCTCAATGCATTACAAACGTTATCAACAGGTTAATTGTTGAAAACTAAAGTGTTGGGCGTAGTGATTTTACGCTTTAAATGAACTGTTTTTAATAATAAATTTAAACGAAGGAAGACTGTGAATACTTTAAGTTACAAGACAATTTCGGCTAACAAGGCTACCGTAACCAAAGAGTGGGTAGTGGTAGATGCTACCGACCAGGTTGTTGGTCGTTTGGCTTCGAAAGTGGCTAAATTGCTACGTGGGAAGTACAAGCCCAATTTTACTCCTCATGTTGATTGCGGAGACAATGTTATCATCATCAACGCCGACAAAGTGCGTTTGACAGGTAACAAGTGGAACGACAGAACGTTCTTCTACTACAGCGGTTACCCCGGTGGCCGTCATGACCTTACACCTGCACAGCTTTTTGCCAAGAGTCCCGAGAGACTTGTACAAAGAGCCGTAAGAGGAATGTTGCCTAAGAACCGTTTAGGCCGTAAGCTGTTGAAGAACCTGTTCATCTATACAGGCCCTGAGCATAAACAAGAGGCCCAGAAACCAAAAACTATTGATTTAAACAAGATTAAATAATTATTATGGAAGTAATTAACACCATAGGTAGACGTAAAGAGGCAATCGCACGTGTATACCTTACTGATGGTAAAGGCCAGATTACTATTAACAAGCGTGACATCAAGGATTATTTCCCTGCAGCCACATTGCAGTATGTCGTTAAGCAGCCTTTGAACACAATCGGAGTAGCTGACAAATATGATATCAAAGTTAATCTCAACGGAGGTGGTTACAAGGGACAGGCAGAAGCTTTGCGCCTTGCCATTGCCCGTGCACTTGTTAAGATTGACGAAGAGAACAAACCTGCATTGAAAGCGGAAGGATTCCTTACCCGTGACTCACGTGTTGTTGAGCGTAAGAAGCCTGGACAACCCAAAGCACGTAAGAAATTCCAGTTCTCAAAACGTTAATAATTATCTGGTACGTTTAGTATCTAAACCGGTAAGATTTTTCCCCGCGGGGAAGACTACCTATCGGTTGGTTGCTTAGACGCAGAATGTAAACGACTAAAAAAAAGAAAAATGCCACAAGTAAAATTTGAAGATTTATTGAATGCCGGAGTACACTTCGGCCACTTGAAAAGAAAGTGGAACCCTGCTATGGCTCCTTACATTTTTATGGAGCGTAACGGTATTCACATTTTCGACCTGCACAAAACAGCCGCGAAAATTGAAGAGGCTGCCAATGCATTAAAACAGATTGCAAAATCGGGACGGAAAATACTGTTTGTTGCAACAAAAAAACAAGCCAAAGACATCATCGCCGAAAAGGTTAGTGCTGTTAAGATGCCATACGTTGTTGAGCGTTGGCCGGGAGGTATGTTGACCAACTTCCCTACTATCCGTAAGGCAGTGAAAAAGATGACTTCTATCGATAAGCTGATGCAGGACCCTTCCTGGAACAGTTTGTCAAAACGTGAGAAACTCCAGATCACACGCCAGCGTGCAAAGCTTGAAAAAACTCTTGGTAGTATCCAGGACCTTACACGTCTTCCTGCAGCGATGTTCGTTGTTGACGTGATGAAGGAGAATATCGCCGTTAAAGAGGCTGTTCGCCTTAACATCCCTGTTTTTGGTATTGTTGATACAAACTCGGACCCTTCAAATATCGATTACGTTATACCGGCCAACGATGATGCCACTAAGTCTATCGAGCTTATCGTTGATGTTATGGTAAAAGCTATCGAAGAAGGTATTCAGGAGCGCAAAGCTGAGCAGAAGAACGAGAGCGGAGCAAAGGCAAAAGCCAAGAAGGACGAGCCTAAGCGCAAGCGTGCAAGGAAAGAAGCTCCGAAGGTTGAAAAAGCCGCTTCTGTAAAGCCGGAAGAAGGACCAACCGAGGAAAAGAAAGAAGAGACTAAGTAATTTTTGATAATCTTAAAAGACAAAATATAATGGCTATAACTGCTGCTGATGTAAGCAAACTAAGAAAAATGACCGGTGCCGGTATGATGGACTGTAAAAAAGCCCTTACCGAGGCCGATGGCGATTTTGATAAAGCTGTTGAAATTATCCGTAAAAAAGGACAGGCTGTTGCAAGCAAGCGTGCTGACCGTGATGCCAGCGAAGGTGTTGTTCTTGCAAGGGTGTCTGAGGATGCGAAGACCGGAGCTTTGGTTGTTCTTAACTGCGAAACAGATTTCGTTGCAAAGAACGAGAGCTTTGTTGACCTTACAAGCTCTATCCTTGATGTAGCTTTGAA
>JALVJU010000248.1 GCA_027034005.1 Marinilabiliaceae bacterium | reverse complement strand
ATCTTATCCGCTTCAATTTGTTTTTTCTTCCAGCTTCTCCAAAATCCCGGCGGCGTCCATTTCCAGTTTGGAAAACACAAACCATTTTTTGCCGGCATCTTTCAGGATTGCCCCGAAATGATACACCGTTTTTTGGTCGATAATCATAAAACGGTCGTGGGCGGTAGTAAGGAACAACACCGCCAAAGTAACTTTTAGATGGTATCACAGATTGTGATACCAGGGCCTCCATATCTTCCTCCGTAAGCTTAAACATAAAATCCTCGGGGAATCGATTTGCATTTCTGTTGACAGCTTGTTTTAACTTTCTTGTTTCGGTATGATAAAATATGGCCAGGTCTTTATCAAGCATAACCTTAATTGCAGAAAAAGGCAAAGATTATGCGCCAACACATGATGAAATTACAAAGAAAAAGGAAGAAATGGAAGAGGAATTAGAAGAAAGATTAAACTCTAACTTTTCTCTTTTTACGTAATAGGTATTTTAAGCTTATCAAGTAACTTTTGAGTTTTGTTAGTAATCTCAGCTGTATTCCAGATTCCGTTGGCTTTCACTTTCCTTATTTCTTTAAGGAATAAGATAAAATCCATTGGCGAGAATTTCTTAGTCAGGTCGAATTTGGCAAGTAATTGGTAAATTCGGTAATACCAGTGCAGAGCAATGTGATTAATGAACATCCATGTTTCCAACGCTTGTTCGTTTTGCATGTAACTACTATCTGCTTCCAAGATATTCTTGAACACATCTATCATATTTTCTATCTGCATCCGGCTTTTATAGTTCACATACACTTTTTCCGGCTCTTTATTGGTATTATGCAGCATTGCGATAGTGCCAAAGTGGTATTGTTTCTCGTAAAAATCCTCCATGCTGTATTTGTCAGGCAAACTATTTACCCTATTCAAATAATCATTGCCCTCTTCTGTCTTTAATCGTTCATCCAGATAAACATTCATTTTTAAGTTATCCACACTATAGGAATAATACCATATAATTCTTCCCTGAAAGTTAAAAAAGCCATCAAATGATTTTTTGTCAGAACTCTCTATCTTTTTATAGTTTATCAAAGAGCTATTCCTTTTTAAGGGGATGATAAACTTTAACTCCCCATCCAGCAAACGTTCTACGTTCTTCTGAGAATAAAACCCCTTATCTGCGATTACAGATGCATCCTTAACATTTAGTTCTTCAAGGCATAACTTAAATGCTTTGATATCCTTTATGTTTCCCGGTAATACCCTGTAGTACACCGGTAATTGCAAATCGACTGAAAAGGCAAACATTAAATTGGTAAGGAAATCATAAGTTCCCTTTTTGCTTTTGGAATATTGAGTAATTCCCATTAGTTTCGATTTGCTTAATAAATCTGTCCCGTCGAATAAAATGTTGTCTTTGTCTGATTTGAATTCTTTGAAAAATGCAACCACCTGTTCTCGCTGGGTTCCAAACTCCCGTAAAAAAGAAGAAAGATGTTTTGGTGACAACTTGAGCCCCTTGTATTTTTCAGACATAAAGCTATGATGATAGTGGAACTCTATGTTTTTCATCGGGC
>JALVJU010000247.1 GCA_027034005.1 Marinilabiliaceae bacterium | reverse complement strand
AGAGAGAGAATATATAACAAATGGTATCATCAGGTAGCTGTTTTCTGCAATAATCTTCTGGCTAATGAAGAGTACTTAAATAAAATGGGGTCGTTCGGGGTAAGTAAAAAAAATATTCAAAAGTTGAAAGATGATCTAGAAGATATACAGCGGATCTCAGACGAGTGTACCAGAATAACGGCCAAGGTTAGGAGTCTGGTTAAGGAGAAGAGAATCAGGATGATAAGATGGCAGGAGTGGCTTAGTGATTACATTAAAATAGTGAGGATAGCTATTCAGGATACTCCTTCGGCAAATAAAAAATGGCTGAAACAATTGCTAAGTCAGGGAATATAAGTGAAAAATGTTGAGATAAAAGTGAAACTTAACCTAAATAGGTTCGTAGAAATGTTAATAATATAGTATTGTTTGATAAGCAATGAGTTTAATGAATTTTTACATCTTAAAATTTATTGGAAAGTTTGGATGTAAACTAATTTGAACCTGTTATACACAAATTTATGAATAAGATGAGAATAGTTACTACACTTATTTTTCTTTTAGGTTTGTTGACGATGTTACCGCAGCAAAATTTTGCTCAGACAGATATTAACAGCAACTCCAAGATTGCCAGATTAATAAGAAAGAGCGTTAACAGAAGTGAAAGACTTAGTAAATTAAAAGGTTCACAGAATACGATTAGCAGTCTTGAGAACAGCTATTGTAGCAACAATGGACCTGATACGATCTATTCCGATGATGTCCCGCCGGCTGGTGCTGTTGACATTAAATGGTCGATAGTTACAAACCTTGCAGGTGAAGGTATCAAGGATCATCTTTCGGACTGGAGTGTATTTGAAGGTAGCGGCCCTCTTAAAAAGGTAGTATTTTTCCCTCAAAATGTGGAAGACAAGTATTACAGTGCTAACATATGGTTTTCGTATGTGTATGTTGATGCAGGAGGAAATGATATTGGTAATGTTGTTACTGACGGAACAGTTGTTTATGATGTCCCAACAGAATTTAATGTAACTCCTGATACTTCAATTATTTGTGACGGGAACAGTACTGATGTTATTTTGGATAATTCTCAGACTGGTGTTTCATACAGTTTATTCAGAAACGGATCTTTTGATTATCAGCAGGTTTCTGGTAGTACGGGAACATCAATAAACTTCCCTGTATACAGGGACGGTCTTTATACAGTAATTGCACAGACCACAGGAAGTTCCTGTTCTTCATCCATGAACGGAAATACTACCGTAATAGTCCATGATACTCCTACTGCATACAATTTTGGGCCTGATACAACTCATTTATGTATTGGTGATACTGCAAATTTAGTATTGAGTTCTTCCGAATCAGGAATGAACTATTTCTTATATAGGGACGGAAACCAGGTTCAGGGACCGATAGCAGGAGATGGTAGTTCGCTGACATTTAAAGTTAAAGATGCCGGGGATTATACTGTTGAAGCTTTTAATGATAATGACAATTCATGTTCTACTTTAATGAACGGAACATCAACAGTAATAGTTCATGATAATCCGGCAATCACTTCAGTAAATAATGACGGTCCTTCCTGTGAGAATGGTGATGTTCAGTTGAGCTGTACTGTAACAGGTGGTTCAGGAAACTATTTTTACACCTGGAACGGACCTGATTCTTTCACCAGTTCAGCACAAAATCCTCTTGTTTCAAATATTCAACTTACGGGTGCCGGATATTACAGGGTGATAGTTGCTGATGATTACGGATGTTCAACCAATATGGATTCTACCAAAGTTGTTGTTCACCCGAACCCAACGGTGGTTGCAAGTAATGATACTACCATTTGTGAATACGGTACTGCTTACATTGGTTCATCTCCTTCCGGAGGTACAGGAACCTACACTTTTAACTGGAGCGGACCTGGTGGTTTTACAAGTTCTCAGAAAGACACTGTAATAACAAATGCAACTGTTTCTCAATCAGGGAAATATATTATTACGGTAACGGATGGGAGTACCTGTTCTGCAAAAGACAGTCTTAACATCACAGTAAATGATGCTCCTGTAGCAACTGCCGTAAACGACGGGCCTGTTTGTGAAGGCGGTAATTTAACTCTTCATGGTTCTGCTACACAAGGAACCGGTACTTATTCATATTCATGGTTCCTTCCTGATAACACTAATATAAGTAATAGTCAGGATACTACATTTGCCGGGATAACAAAAGCTCAGGCTTTGACTTATACATTAATAGTAAATGACGGGAACTGTAAGGATACAACAACAACAACCGTTGTGGTTAATGACAGTCTGAAAATTGATGTTGTTCCTTCCGATACAGCGATTTGTGAAAAGGTTCCTTTACAGTTCACAAGTTATCCATCTGGAGGTAGCGGAAATTATACTTACAGCTGGACCGGACCAAACGGATTCACAAGTACAATTCAGAACCCTTTAATAAACAGCATTGATAAAACAACCCATGAGGGTAAATATAACGTCACAGTTACAGATGCTACAGGTTGTACTTACACAGTCATCGATTCCTCTCTGGTATCTGTGAATGAGGCACCGGTATTGGATTCTGTAAGAAATAACGGTCCTTTGTGTAAAGGGGAAACATTAAATCTTGAAGCTTTTGGTCATGGGGCAAATGCTCCGCTTACATACGGATGGACAGGACCAAACGGTTTTACCGCAACAGGACAAACTACCGCAATCAATAATGTGGACGCTATCCACTCTGGATTTTATAATGTCATTTTAACAGATGCATTTAGTTGTAGTGATACAGCTTCCACTAATGTAGAGGTTAATATGGTCACGGCAACAATCAGTGCATCCAACGGTGCTGTAATTTGTGCAGGAACCCCGATAACTTTTAATGCCAGGGGAGAAAATGGCAGCGGGAATTACAACTATGATTTCCATGTTGTACGAAGTGGAAATGATACGTCAGTTCAAAATGGATCAACTTCTACATGGACTGTGGATACATTGGTCGATCAGGATGAAGTATATGTGATTGTTACTGACAATAATACTTTGTGCAATGACCAGTCAGGGTCAGTATTTGTTGTTGTTCATCCAAATCCGGTAGTATCTCTTGTTATCACTCAAGGTAACGATACTATCTGCTCAGGTACGGAAGTTGAGTTTACAGCCGATCCCGGGTTCGCTAATTATGTTTACTATGTTAATGGAGATATCGCTCAACAGGGAACAGACAATGTATTTAGGAGCGATACATTAAAGAATAATGATAAAGTCTCGGTTAATGTAACAACAAGTAATGGATGTTCATCATCCACGCCTGCCATTAACATGACTGTTTACGATACCCCGACAGCAGATCTGACCGCGGACCCGGGTACAGATATAATTGAAGGTACATCTGTTGAGTTCACAGCTTCAGGCGGAACTACATATGAGTTCTTTGTGAACGGAGTTGAAGTTCAGGCGCGAAGTAATGATAATACTATCCAAACGGATACCCTAAGCAATGGTGCCACAGTATCGGTAAATGTTTATGGTGACGGCGACTGTGTAAGCACTGCTACATTGACCATGACAGTTTTGGAAGGGATTTCTCCTCTTGATGTTTCGGCTACAGCAACAGAATATTGTGCCGGATCAGGCGGTGTAAGTATATATCTTGCTTCTCCGCAAAACGGTATTACTTATGATCTGATACGAACTTCAGATAACAGTGTTGTAGGAACCATAACCTACGACGGTACAAATACGGTTCAGTGGGATAATATATTAGGGCCTGAGACCTACAAAGTTGAAGGATATTACAGCAGCATGCCTGCTGACAGGGTAGATATGAACAATCAGATCACTGTTGTTGAGAATCCACTTCCTGTAAAATATGAAATGACACCTACCGGAGTGGAGACAGGATGTAATAATGGAAACGGGTTTGAGATAAAACTTGTTAATTCTGATACTGGTTTTTCATATCAGTTATTACTGAATAACTTCAATATAGGTTCTGCAATTGCAGGAACCGGTGATACAATCTCATTCGGCAATTATGCAAATATCGGTATTTACAATGTTCTTGCAATAAATGACATTACCGGTTGTACCGAAATTATGACTGGTACATTTGAGATCAAGTCAGATGATTCATACAATCGCTATAATGTAACAGGAGACGGTGAATATTGTGAGGGTGAAGCAGGAGCGTTCATTACTCTTGAAGGTTCTGATACCGGAGTTGAATACCGTGTTCTCGTTGATGGTGCTGATATAAATGATACCTGGACAGCAGATGTCACGACTGGACATACATTCGGTCCATATACTACTGAAGGAAATTACACAATTGTAGTAATTTCTACCGGCGGATGTAACTATCCAATGAATGGTTCGGTCAATGTGGTAGAAATATCGCTGCCACAGGCATTTGACATGAATGTTGAGAATGGTGGTCATTTCTGTGAAGATGATGCGGTAGGAGTTGAAATAACACTTGCAGGACAGCAAAGGGACGTGCTATACAATCTCTACCGGGACGGAACGCTTGTTGCTACTGACACTGGAAAAGTTGATGATGCGACCATGATCCTAAGTTTCGGGAAATACCATGAAGCAGGTCAGTACAGTGTTACAGCAACTACACAAGTAAATGGTTGTGAGCAGGCAATGAATAATGAAGTCAGACTTATTGCCGATCCTCTTCCTGTTGTTTATGATGTCACGACTGACGGAGATTATTGTGCCGGTGATGTCACACATCTGTACCTGAGCGGATCTGAACCTGATGTTGAGTATCGCTGGGAAAGAATAGAAGATGGAGCCATTGGAACATGGACTGCAGGGAACGGCGGTCTCCTAAGTTTCGAAGTAACAGGTACCGGTACATATCTTATTTCTGCAAGACGCGTTGGAGGAGTTACATCATGTGCTACCGAAATGAACGGAAGATACTTTATAACTGAGAAACCAAATCCTGTTCTTGACAAAACATTAAGGATCAAAGCAGGAACAGGCCTTTCATGTGATAATGGTGCTGTGGTTATCGTTGAAAATTCAGAGCAGGATGTTGTTTATGAACTTTACAAAGGATATCAGACAGGTAATACAACAACAGGTAATGGGGGTGATGCTGAGTTCTCACCTATAGTTGATGTTGATGCTACATATTATGTTATTGCTGACCTTAATGGATGTTCTGATCTTCTTAACAATAGTATATATATTAATATACCAGGTGTGATAGAAAGATTTGGAGTGACCGGTTCGGGTGATATCTGTAACGGAGATCCGGGGGTACATTTCGGCCTTGACGGATCAGAAGCAGGCGTGACCTACAAGCTTTATCTTGTTGACGGAAACGGTACAGGTAATGACAAACAGATAGGTGATTCAATCGTTGGAACAGGCAATGCTCTTACATTCGATATAGCTAATGAAGAGGGTGAATATTATGTGATGGGTGATAACGGCGTTAACTGTAGGGTTGAAATGACCAATAGGGTAACACTTACAGTTAATCCGCTTCCCGTAGCATTTACCATGATTGGTTCAGGTTACTTCTGTGATGTGAACGATGGCGCTGAGATAGGGCTTGACGGACAAGAGTATTCCGTTAAATATCTGCTTCAGTACGATGATGGTTCAGGTAACCGTAACTGGGCTGAGGCAACAGGGGGCACTACTAACGATACAATCATTTTTGGTAAATTCATCGATCAAGGATTATATACTGTTGTTGGCGTTACTGATAAAGGCTGTACATCAAGTATGCACGGTGAGGTTACTGTTGCAATGAAACCTGCACCCGTAAACTATAATGTACTTGTTTCCGATACTGCATACTGTAGCAGCGAGCCTGGCGTTGAAATGATGATGGAGCACAGTGAGGCAGATGTTGTTTACTCTGTATTCGATGAATTCAATACAATGGTCAATGAAACGACCGGAACAGGAGCTGACAGTTTATCTCTAGGTATGTTCACCAAAGGTACCTATACAGTAATTGGAGCCTATGGCGGCGATGCATGTGAAACTCTAATGAATAACGGTGATACTATTATAGTATATGAGTATGAAACACCTTTTAAGTTTAATGTTTCTGCAGAAAGAGCCAATGTTTGCGGATCGGAGGGAACAAAGATCATACTTGACGGCAGTGAAAACGGAAGAAATTATGTTCTGACAAATACCAATGATACTGTCATTGGTACGGGTAATGCAATTGAATGGGATGTTTATTCCGATGTTGCTGATACAATACTTTATGAGGTTGTTGCTCTGTCTGACGGATCATGTGATCTTTCAATGGGAACAGCAGAGGTTATCTACAAGAATTCTCCTGTTAAAGCAAATATTATTACAGAAAATGATACTACCCAGTTCTGTGCCGGATTGCCCGGAATAGTAATAGGTATTGATACATCTGAAATTAATATTGGATATCAGCTTCTGGACAGTTTGAATAATATAGTTGATTTCATTACAGGTAACGGAGATACGGCATTCTTCAATAATCCTCACGGAGAGAACGACTATACTGTCAAAGCAGTTGATTTCATTTCGGGATGTTCCGTGCTGATGGACGATACTCTTGAGATCACTGAGAACCCGGTGCCTGAGGTTTACAAGATATTCCTTGCCAAATCGGACGGTTCAACTACCGAGTGTGAAAACCAGTGTACAGGTCTGGTTAATGTAGATACCATCAAACTGGAGATGTCACAGGATTTCGTTGATTATCTGTTGTGGACGGAGCAGCCAAATAACACAACTGCTGTGGTTGATACAGTGAGGGGAACAATGGACGAGCTTAGTTTTGGTGCACGCGCTGAAGGTGGTTTATATACCATTGAAGGTGTGACGGAACAAGGCTGCCGGGCATTTATGTCAGGATCGGCTTACATGTACCAGTCACCGCTTATAGCTATTAATGATGTACTCAACCTGTCTAAAGGTGAATTGATAGGAGAGGTAGACGTTGTTGCAAATGATATTCTTCTTGATGGTATCGACAGCCTTTCTGACCCGAATAAGAACATCTTCTTTGAACTGGATACAACATGGACATATTTTGATGAACATAATGTTGCACAGAAATATTCCACTATTGGTAAGGTCTCAATAAATGATGAAGGCAAGCTTGAATATGAGAAGTTACCATCTTTCTATGGACGTGATTCGGTAAGATATATAATTTATAACCGTACTCACCCTGACCGTATCGATACGGCTACAGTATTTATATTTGTGGGTAATGTAGATCTTGGTGACGGTGAGTCATTCCTGATACCAAATGCATTCTCTCCGAATGGTGACAATGTCAATGATAAGTTCGTGATCACCGGAATAGAGGATAAACAGGAATCAAAACTTGAAGTATTCAACCGCTGGGGAACCCTGGTTTATCGTTCCAAAGGTCAGAATTATGAAAATGACTGGGATGGTAAGTCAACAGAAAGTTCAATGGTTAGTGCCGGAGAAGATCTGCCTAACGGAACATACTACTATGTCTTTACTGTGAAAATAAACAGAGAAGGTAAGGTTATAGATAGAAAGTACAGTGGATTCATTGAATTGCGTCGATAACCGGAAGAAAAAATATACAAATGAGAATATATATCATAATATTAGCACTAGTTGGAGTTTGCTCAACTACCCTGTTGGCACAGGACCAGACACAGTATAACAACTATGTTGCCAATCAGGGGCTATTGAATCCTGCATATAACGGGACCAGGGATGTTATCAGCGGTTTGCTTATTGCAAGATCGCAATGGATTGGCATTGACGGTTCTCCTAATTCCCAGGCCCTGAATGTGCACGGGCCGATTGAGGATACAAACCTTGGTCTTGGAATTGCTATTACTAATGATATGGTTGGTTTTACCAACAATCTTGACGTTTTGGCATCTGCTTCATACAAAATAATGCTCGATAGATTTCGTTTTTTGTCTTTCGGTTTGCAGGTTGGCGTAAGCTCCAATATTTATGATGGTACAAAAGCAGTTACCGACACATATCTTGATCCGGTTTTTATGGGTAAGGAAAGTAAGATCGGCTTTAACTTTGGCTTTGGATCATATCTTTATGCCGAGAAATATTTTGTGGGATTTTCAGTACCGAAATTCTTTACACAGAATTTTGATGAAGAGTATTCTTCATTTAAGAATACTATTGACCCGAAGAACCTTTATGCCTATTTATACGGTGGTTATGTCTTCGACTGGGGAGATGTTAAAGTAAAACCTACAGGGTTGTTCCGTTTTGTATATGGGGCCCCTCTGCAGTTTGATGTAACAGCCAATGTTTTGTTCGCAGAACGGTTCTGGGTAGGATTAGGCTATCGTAGTACTTCGGATGTGATATTCCTTGCTGATTTTATTATCAACAGGAAGTTGACCGTTCGTTACTCATTCGATTATTCCATAAACACCCTTAATCAGTTTGCAAAATACGGGTCGCATGAGATAGGTCTTCAATTCGATTTCTCGTTTAATAAAAGGGCAGGCATGCGTTCTATCAGATATTTTTAATGTATAATGTTACAGCATATAGTTTTTTTGTAAAAAACATAAAACCGGATAATTACAGTTGACAAAAAACAAAAATGATAATCACATGAAATACAAAAGTAAAATATTCCTGCTGTTCCTGTTCTTAAGCTCTGGCAGTTTTGTCTTTGCCCAGAAGGGTGAGATAAATAAGGGAAACAAATATTTCAAGCAGGAAGAGTATTTCAGAGCATTGGAAAGTTATAACCTGGCAGCTGCCAAGGGGGCTGAATTTTCAATAGACATACAGAAGAAAATAGCTTACTGTTATTACTATCTGAATGATATAGATAAGGCTTTTGAAGCTTTTACCAATCTTGAAAGCAAGCTGGAGCCCGAGGATTACTTCACTTATGCCTCTACCATACATAAATTCGGTTTCTATCAGGGAGCCATCGAATGGTACGAAAAAGCAAAGAAGGAGGGAGGAGCAAATCCTATCCAGGTGAACGAACTTATAAAATCATGTAAATGGGCAGAGAAGAACAGCCAGCTGCGTGATGATATCCGTGTTACACCATCTACGCTGCTTACTTTCGGGCAGTCGTTCGGTATTCAGTATTACAAGGACGGTGTGGTCTATTCTTCTGCTTCGGAGGTAAACACAAAAAGACTGGATAAGACAGGGAAAGAGTTTCTGAACCTTTTCTACTCAAAACTTGATGACAAGGGGAACATCGTTGAAGGGTCTGCAAGGCCTTTTTCCAAGAACCTGATGTTCGACTATCATGTTGGAGCTATATCTTTTACTTCCGATTATAAAACGATGTACTACACAAAAAGTGTGAGGGTAAAAGGCGGCAGAAGTATAATTAAGATATTCTCGGTGCATTATGACGGCAGCGACTGGGTTGATGAACAGGAACTTCCCATATGCAGTAATGATTACGATGTGGCTCACCCTGCTGTTTCACCTGATGACAAATATTTATATTTTGTTTCCAACATGCGAGGAAGTATGGGAGGAACAGACATTTACCGTGCCGAAAGGAAACCTAACGGGCAGTTTGGTCCTCCTGTCAACCTTGGACGTGAGATAAACACATACGGTGATGAACGCTTCCCGTTTGTAAGCAAGGATAACAAACTTTATTTTGCATCTGACGGACACATTGGGTTCGGCGGATTGGATATTTTTGTGGCAACACAGGGAGCAGATGGCAAATGGGGCAATGTGACGAACCTCATGAAACCAATAAACAGTAACTACGATGATTTTGGTTATGTGATCGACCCCAAAGATTCCACCCGAGGGTTCCTTTCTTCAAATAACTTCGGCGATCACTCAAAAGATGTGATATTTATTATCTCACCTAGTGAAAAGAAACAACAATCCGAGGAAGATGCTGCCCCGATAGCAGGACTGGAAAATATTGTAACTCAAAATGAGGAACCTGCAGCTACAGAATCGGCTACTACATCATCAGAGTTGTCTAAATTCCCGGCATCGTTCGATACTAAGATCACAAGTACATTTAACGGAACTCCTGTAGAGGGTGTGTCTGTTGTGCTTAAAGATGCCAATACCGGTGACGTTGTAGGCCAGGCCAAAACCGATACATCAGGTAAAGTGAACATTACAATTCCCGATAAGTACAGAAATGACCAGCAGGAGTTTGAGATACTGTTCTCAAAAGATGGGGAATACAAGCCTAAGCGCATGATAGTTCATATCATGGAACTTGAAGATGTGAAGAACAACGGTCTTACATTGACTCCTATATTCAATGATTCGGTTCTTGATGAGATAAGTGGAATGGTGATCCCGTTCCGTGGGAACAAGATCACTCCTGAGGGATATAAAGTACTTGATAAGCTTTCAGCATTCCTGATAGCAAATCCTAATATAGTCATTAAATTAAACGGACATACCGAAGCACGCGGTAACAAATACAACAATCTGAACCTTTCCCAGCTTATGGCCGATAAGGCAGAACAGTATCTCGTTACAAAAGGTGTGAATGAAGAAAATGTGATTCCGAGAGGATACGGAGAACGTTACCTGTTGAACAAATGTAAACGTGGTGTTTATTGCACCGAATCGGAACAACTTAAGAACAGAAGGATAGAAGTTGTTGTTTGGAGAATAAAAGAATAGTAACTTTAAGAACTATTAATATTATTGCTATGAAATTATTAAGCAGTTTACTTTTTGTGTATGCATTAAGTATCTTCAATATATCGGCCGGTATTCCGGACAAACTGGAAGCCCTAAGAACACAGAAAAAGGTTGTTCGTATGGACGAGCCCGTTGCTCCCTATTATTCCATTCAGATAATTGCACTTAAAGAACCGCCACGTGAACCGTCATTCTTTACTAAAGTGAATGTGGTATACGAATATCCCTGTTCGGATGGTTTTGTACGGTATGGCGTTGGCAAATTCAATACCAGGGAGGCGGCAATGGCACAGCTTCAGTCCATTAAAGCTCTGGGGTACGATCAGGCTTTTGTGGTGAATACTAAGAGATATAGACTGAGTGACAGTAAATGGAGCAGTGATAAAACCCAGAAGATAGATCCCAATAAAATTTATACTATTCAGCTAAGTGCCTTCAGGTTCCCCGTTTACCTGTCCTATTTCAAGAACGTGGATGATGTGATGGAGTTCAGAATGAAGGATAAAATATTCCGGTACACTGTTGGCAAATTCAAAGGATCGGAAGCAAAGGAGGAACTTGAAAAGATCAAGGCTCTTGGATACAAAAGCGCTTTCCTTGTGGAGTTTGATAGATATGCCCCGTTTAAGATAGAATAACGCGGGTTGCTCACCTTTGCTTTTTTTGTTACTTTTGTGGCAAAATAGCAAGCTTGTCTGTCGCTGTTATGTCAGAGGAAAGTCCGGGCAGCACAGGACACTGTACTTCCTAACCGGAAGGTACCCGTGAGGGTACAGAAGTGTAACAGAAAATAACCGCTTCGGTTCGCCGGAGTAAGGGTGAAAAGGTGGGGTAAGAGCCCACCGGTACTGCGGGTGACCGTGGTAGCCGTACACCTTACAGGCTGCAAGACCATGTATATCCCGATTCCTTTTGGAGCAAGGTTGTCCGCCTTGTTTTTTTATAAAAGTCGGGAGGGGTAGGTCGCTGGAGGTTACGGGTGACCGTGATCCAAGATAAATGACAGACGCCGCACTGCGGAACAGAACCCGGCTTATAAGCTTGCTATTTTTTTCTTTTAAAGATATCTTCAGATGATAAAAGACCGGATTAAAAAAATCATAAAATACCTCAATGAAGATATCTGGCGCGTTCAGACGTATGATACTACCAGAAGGCAATTCTTCACAATAAAGACTATCAGGATACTTTTCCTGTCTGTCAAGGGCTATATAAATGATCAGTGTTCATTGAAAGCATCTGCTCTTACCCTTTACTCATTACTATCTTTTGTTCCTATTGTGGCAATGATATTTGGTATTGCCAAAGGTTTTGGATTTGAAGAGATTTTAAGAGAGATTTTTGATAGAAACCTTAGTGATCCGAATCAGCAGGAAATAATCAACTGGATAATTGAATTTGCTGTAAAATACCTTGAAAATACTCCAAGTGGCCAGATTGCCGGTATCGGACTTGTTGTATTGGTTTGGTCGGTTATGAAGGTTCTTGGGAATATCGAAAGTACCTTTAATGATATCTGGAAGGTAAAGAGGTCAAGAAGTTTCATCAGGAAATTTACCGATTATATGGCATTGATGTTTGTTGCTATTATCTTTATGATATCAACAAGTGGAATGGTGGTTTTTATCTCAAATCAGATGAAAGGTTTTGGTATCCTTGAGCATTCCACCTCGCTTATGGTCATGCTGTCACCATATATTTTAGTTTGGTTGGCCTTTACGTTCCTTTTGTACATAATGCCCAATAAAAGGGTTAAGTTTACAGCTGCACTGTTTGGCGGGTTTATCTCCGGAACAATGTTTCAACTCCTGCAATATGGGTATATCCATTCACAAGTATGGCTTTCAAAATATAATGCTATTTACGGTAGTTTTGCAGCTTTACCTTTATTTCTTATCTGGCTTCAGCTAAGCTGGCTTATTGTAATGTATGGCGCTGAATTATCATTTGCATTTCAGAATTACAAGAGTTTCGAGTTTGATGCAGATATAAAAAGGATAAGTTACAGGTATAAAAGATTGGTATATTTGTTGATTACTCATTTTGTTGTAAAAAATTTTGAGAACGGGGATAAGCCATGTACGAGTATGGATCTTTCTGTAGCTCTGAGACTGCCTTTACGTCTGGTAAATGACCTGGTCTTTGAACTGGTAGAGTCAAATGTTTTCATTGAAGTAAATATTGATGATAATGATGATGTATCGTATCAACCGGCAATTGACATTAACAAACTAACTATAACCAGGATCGTTAATATGGTTGAAGATAGAGGAAGTGAAGATATACATTTTGAAGAGACCGATGAGCTGAGACATTTGCGAAAGATATTCTCTGATTTTGATAAGATACTTGAAAATAGCGACGATAATATTTTGTTGAAAGACCTTTAACTTGTACACTCATGGAGACTGTCAATGTTGGTTTTATTGGGGCAGGAGGTATTGCAAATGCCCATGTTTATGCCATCAATGCACTTAAATTCTACTACAAGGACCTTCCCGGGATAAATCTCATATCTGTTAATTCAAAAAGGAAAGAAAGCAGGGAATCTTTTGCGAAAAAGTATGGTTTTAGTAAAGCGGAAAGCATTGATGATTTTGTTAAGAACCGGTATATCAATACTGTTTTTATCCTCGGGCCCAATAGCGTACACTTTGAGCATTTTAAGCTTGCCCTTGAGATGCCTTCCGTGAAATATATCTATCTTGAGAAACCTGTTTGTGCTTCGCAGGAAGAGGAAGAAAAAATGAAAGCTTTGTTAAAAGAAGCAAAAGGCAAGAGGATACAAGTAGGATTTCAGTACCTGCTTACTACCGGTGTCCGGAGTGCATTGAAGATGTGGAATTCTGGAGTTTTTGGCAAGCCTGTTCATTTCGACCTGAAATATTATCATGGCGATTACCTGCAGCAGAGTTACCGTTCAAAGCGCGTTACCCGTCTTACTCCTGCACCCGACGGTGGTGCTATGGCCGATCTCGGCTCGCATGCGGTAAGTTTGTTGATGGCTTTTATGGGAAATGATATTCGTATTCACAGTGCTTTGCAGGGGGGCAGCTTTCCTGATGTGCCCGATGGTTCCGACCTGTTCAGTTCACTGGGGCTTTATGATGAAAGGACAGGGGCAGTAGGTAATTTGTCGGCAAGTAGGATAAGCTCAGGTTCGGGTGATTTGGTGCAGCTTGAGTTCTATGCCGAGAAGGGGGCAATAAGGTATTCATCGCTTCATCCTGAAATATTTGAGTACTACAAAGAGGGCTCGTTCGAATGGGTTAAAAAGATAATCGGCAGCAACTACCTGCCTGCTTCGGCTTTTCCTTC
>JALVJU010000246.1 GCA_027034005.1 Marinilabiliaceae bacterium | reverse complement strand
GGACCGTTTGCCATTATCATTCCCTCTTTGCCCTTTTTTATCGGTTCAAAACTGTCAATGTCCGTTATGAGGCCTTCGGTGTTGGGAAGGAACCTGCCCACGCTGTTCAGCTTTTGTTTATCCTGAGGGTTCAGGGTGAGTACAGGTGAACATTCGGTAATGCCGTATCCTTCAAGAACAACAGCTTTTGGCGCAAGTCTTTTGAAATGTTTTAAAGTGTCGGGTGTGAGTGCCTCGGCACCTGAGATTACAAAATCGACAGTTTTAAAATGGTAAGGTGCTGCATGTGCCATCATCAGTTTCAGAAAGCCGGGTGTAACAACCAGGATGTTACAGCCCACATGTTTCAAAATGTTCATCACCTCCTTGCCGTCGGTAGGGTTTGGGGAGTAGGCCACTTTTACGCCTGCAAGGAGTGGCAGAATGGTCATAACAGTAAAGCCAAAGCTGTGGAATGGCGGCAGGATGCCGAGAAATATCCTGTTGTTGTCGATCTCCTTCATGGTGAGCACACCGTCTAAGTTACTGACAATGTTAGAGTGTGATAGGGGCACTGCCTTTGGCATGGCTTCGCTACCTGATGTAAAAAGGATAACAGCTGTTTTGTCGATATTTTTATAGTTGATAAACAGCTTGGGCGCAAAAGACTTTATGAGGGCAGAAAGCTTATTTGAAAGCCCAAGTTTGGGTATCTCTTTTTCAAGAAGGATAAGTTTGGGTTTTATGCTTTCGGGCAGTTGCTCTCCAATTTTCTCAATAAAGCTTCCGGCAGAAATTATATGGGACACATTTGCAGTTTCAATGTTGTGTTCGAGCACCTTTTTTCCCACAGTCCAGTTGAGCATGACGGGTATCTTCCCGGCCATGTAGGTGGCGATAACAAGCAGGGTAGTGCTTTGCAGGGCCGGAAGCATGATGCCTACATGTTTCTTTTTTATGTTTCTTTTGATAATGCCGGAAACAACGATGGCACGCAGGAGAAAATCTTTCCTGTTGATGGAGCCAAGCATGTTGTCGTAAGCAAACCAGTCTTTCTTGTTTTTGGTAAATGTATCAAGGAAGTGCCACAGGATATTCTTTTCCGGATTGACGCTCAGCCGGGTGATGTTTGACAGAGGTTTGTAGAGGTAGGACGGTTTTAGCTTAACCTGCTCGGTGAATTCTCCCGCAGCAATGGCACACAGGTCGGCCACGGTGATTATCTTGTCGATCTCCGGAGTGGTGTATCCCGGAAATTCATTCTCGATGGCGGTGACCATCTCCACAAGGTTGAGCGACTCAGCTCCTAGGTCAAGGAACAGTGATTGTTCAGGTTTTATTTTTTCGGGAGATGTCTCAAGTATCCCTGCAACTATCTCTTTCACTTTTTTGACGATGTCGGGCGGAAAATCCCTGTTTGTGTTCCCTGCGCTGTCTTTAAGTGTGTTTTCTGCACCTTTGATATGTTTTGGCAGTTCCCGTTTTGGAGCCGGAAGATAGAAAATATGTTTCAGGAACAACGGCTTTTCCTCTCCGTGTATGTTGTAAAAAGTTTCCAGGTAGGAGTTAAATGTCTGCCTGTCG
>JALVJU010000245.1 GCA_027034005.1 Marinilabiliaceae bacterium | reverse complement strand
TTTTTGCCATGGGCATAAATGCCATAACTGCTAAATGGTTCCGAAAATTCGGCAACAAAATAAAGCGTTTGATACTCCCGCAGTCCGCCAAGTGACTTACGCATTCCTGCAATTTTGTTTTTCCCGACAATTTTTAGGTATAAACTGTCAGGCCTGTCGCTGATGCCATGGGTCAGGTCAAGCAGAATGCCTGCTTTTTCATCATCGGGGAACGAATACTTATGCAGCCCGACCCTTTTGCTTGCGGTAAGTTCGGCTGTGATGTTGTGATCATCAAGCAAAACCTTGTAGTACCCCGGTGATGCCTCTTCATTCTTATGCGAAAAAGCGGACCTGTAACCCGTTGACGTGTCGTTCGGATCGCCCGGCTCAAGCTGCACTTTACCGGTAAAAGGCATGAACATGAAATCTCCGCCTGCACCGCGCCCCGTACCGCTGTAACGAGTGTGGCTAAACCCGATTATCGAACTGTCGGAGTAGTGATAACCGCTGGCATAATCGCCGCCAGTCACCCTTGTGTCAGGGCTCAGCTGAACCATGCCGAAAGGAGCTACAGCGCCAGGGAAGGTATGGCCATCGCTGCCGGTCCCGATAAACGGATCTACGTATCCTGCATAATCATCAGTTCCGAAAGAGCAACTGCTTAACAGAAATGGAACTAAACCAATTAATAGGGCTATATTTTTCATTGCAAATAATGTAAGTGCCGGGGGCCGGCTTTTTAATACTTTGTCAAAAGATCTTCACTTGTCATTTGTTAATGATCAGGACTATGCATCGACAATCTTACCATCTTTCAGATGTATTATCCTGTCGGAAAACTTGTCGGCTTCGGTGCCATGCGTGACCACGACCACGGTGCCGCCTTTTTTATGAAAAGCTGAAAAGCTCTTCATGATCTCCTGAGCGTTGTCAGGGTCAAGGTTGCCTGTCGGCTCATCGGCAAGGAGCAGTTTGGGATTGTTGATAAGTGCACGTGCTACTGCTGTACGTTGCTTTTCACCTGCACTGAGGGCATAGGGCTTATGTGTCAGGCGGTCGCCAAGGCCAAATTCCGTCAGCAGTTTTTCTGCCTCCGCATCTGCATCTTTCTTCAGCGATGCAATTTTCACATTCTCGATGACATTAAGATATGGCAAAAGGTGGAACATCTGGAAGACAAACCCCACCTTACTTGCCCTGAAATGATTTCTCTCCGATTCCGTCATGCCGTTGATTACCTCACCATCGATGATCAGGGTTCCCTTGTCCGGTTTCAGCATTGCTCCAAGTGTCAGCAGCAGTGTGGTCTTTCCGCTTCCGCTTGCCCCTCTCACAACCAGGAACTCTCCCTCTTTTATATTCAGGGAAACATTATCAAGCGCCCTTACCTCTCCTTTCTTCGATCTGTATATCTTACTTATATTTTTTAGTTCTATCATTTTATTTTGTTGATGCAATTTAGTTATCTCTCAAAATGATCGCCGGATCGGTGGATACCGCTATCATTATCGGGATGAATGACGCAACAGCGGCAAACAGAGGTGCTGCGGCAAGCGATATCCAGAGCAGTTTGTATATCGGC
>JALVJU010000244.1 GCA_027034005.1 Marinilabiliaceae bacterium | reverse complement strand
TAGCTGTAAGTTGTAAGAAAGATAAGGCGGATACAACAAAGCCGGAAGTTTCAGTGACAGCCCCTGTGAGCGGAACTGTTTATGCCGTAGGAGAAACAATAAGACTCACAGCTGATCTTAGTGATAACAAAGAGTTGAAAAGTTGTAAGGTAACTATCGCCTATTCGGGTGACGGATCAGGAGAAGGTAATCCTTGGGCTCCTTCGGCAACAACGATAGCATTGTCCGGAACATCGCAGTCCGTGGATCAGGATCTGTTCGGAGGCCCCATACCTACATGTAAGTCCGGTGATTACAAGATCACAATTGAGGTGAGCGATGCAGCTGATGTTCCCAATGTGACAACAAAGGAAATAGATGTTCAGATATATCCTGATGCTCCGCAGCTTACTGTGGATGTGCCGCAGGAAAATCAGGAGTATGTTGCTGGAGTTGACTTCATGGTTCTTACTGCTACATGTACCGACAACAAAGGGCTGAAATCACTTGTTTATGATGTTGTTTATACAGATGCCGGTAAGAATGTTCTCAAAGGGGCTACAGGAGTAAATGATCCGTGGGAGCCGGGAGAAAGGACTATTTCTCTTTCCGGAACATCGAAAAGTTTTTCAGAAGAGCCGTTGTTTGATGGTCAGATACCTGAATCTCTTGCAGGTAACTACAAGCTGATACTAAGGCTGTACGATACCGACAATAATGTGACTACCAAAGAGATAAAATTTATCTTAAATAATTAACCCCTGGAGTTAAACATCTGAAAGGGCCTTTGTGCCCTTTTTTTTGTTAAAGCACAAGCCATGTACGATTTTGATAAGATTATAGATCGCTCGGGTACGGATACTTTCAAATTCGAACTGAGGGAAAAAATATTCAATAAAGCCGATGTGATACCTCTATGGGTAGCCGATATGGATTTTGCTGCTCCCCCTGCCGTTGTTGAGGCCGTTAAAAAAAGGGCAGCCCATCCGGTGTACGGATACACCGTAAGGCCTGAAAGTTTTAATATTTCCATTCAGAACTGGCTTAAGAACAGGCATGGATGGGATGTGGGTGCCGGCAATATAACTTTTACGCCCGGTGTTGTGCCTGCTTTGGCACTGTCGATCCTTGCCTTTTCCGGTCCCGGGGACGGAGTCATAATCCAGCCGCCTGTTTATCCGCCTTTTCATTCCATTGTGACCGATAACGATCGTAAGCTTGTTTATAATTCACTAATATTTGAAGAGGGGAAGTACAGGATAAACTTTGAAGAACTTGAGGCTCTGGCATCACAACCCGTAAACAAGATACTAATTCTCAGCAGCCCTCATAATCCTGTGGGGCGTTTGTGGAGTGAGGAAGAACTTACCATGCTGGGAAATATATGCCTGAAACATGATGTATTGGTGCTTTCAGACGAGATACATTCCGATCTGGCACTCTACGGCAACAGGCATATCCCCATTGCCTCAATAAAAAGAGAATTCGCGGAGAACAGCCTGACCTTTATGGCGCCCAGCAAGACTTTCAATATTGCCGGCTTCGGAACCTCGTATGTCGTGTGTGAGAATGATGATCTTATGAA
>JALVJU010000243.1 GCA_027034005.1 Marinilabiliaceae bacterium | reverse complement strand
CGGTTTTACAGGTTTTTAGCCCCTTGTAGAATGAGATAATCCGGGGCAAGGATAAATATTGATGTAAATATGCCATTCTCAGAGATGAATTTTTCAAAATCGAAATGATATCAACAAATCCGGGTTTTTGATGCTGATAACTATGTGGTTAAATATTTGGCATATAGCATACAATAACAGTATTTTTGCTGTATGTCAAAAGAGAAAGAGATAGAAGAATTAAGGGGAATAATAGTTCTGCTGATGAAAAAAGTAGACGCATTGGTTTTGGAGAATAAAGAACTAAAACACCGGTTATCAAAATACGAGCACCCCAAGAACAGCAATAACAGTTCGATACCTCCCTCGAAAGATGAAAACCGACCCTCACGCAAAAGTCTGCGCGAACCCAGTGGACGCAAACGGGGAGGCCAGAAGGGAAGAAAAGGCAATACGTTAAAGATGGTATCCACCCCCGATATAATAGAGCAACACATACCTGAATATTGTCATAAGTGTGGGAAAGACATCAGTGAGCTTCCCTATGAGTTAGCAGGGAAGCGACAGGTAATAGATCTGCCTGAGATAAAAGTTCAAGTCAGGGAACATCAAATATACAAGAGGAAATGTAGCTGCGGACATGAAACGATAAGCAAATATCCCCCATCGATCAAAGCTTCGGTAAGTTATGGAGGGAATATAGAGAGTTTAATTGGGTACTTTCATACCAGGCAGTATCTTCCGTTTAAGAGGATGCAGGAGTTGCTCAATGATGTCTTTCATGTTCCCATTAGTGAAGGAGGCATTCATTATTTATTGCGTAAGCTGGCCGTGAAGGCCCGTCCTGCCTATGATTTGATCAGGGAAAAACTTATGAAAGATCATGGATATGCCGTGGGAGCAGATGAAACCGGTGTTAAAGTAAATGGTAAAAAACACTGGGCCTGGACCTGGCAGCATCCAAAAGCGACCTTTATCAACATTACCGATAACAGGGCAGGAAGAAGCATAACGGATAATTTTAAAAATGGATTTAAACATTCGGTATTGGTGCATGATTGTTGGGCAAGTCATTTTAATACACCGGCATCCACCCATCAAATATGTATAGCCCATTTATTAAGGGATCTGAACTATTTGAGCGAAAGATATGATCATAAATGGAGTCGGATTTGTAAAAAATTGTTGAAATCGGCATTGGATCTAAAAACTACCATGCATGAATCGGATTATTTTGTACATAATCCCCAAAGAGCATATATAGAAAAACGACTGGATCGCTTATTGGACTATCCATTGGATAAAAAATACAAAGAACTCGTAGCTTTCCAGAAACGATTGATCAAGTATCGGGATTTTATACTCACATTTCTATATCATCCCAAGGTTCCACCGGATAACAATGCTTCGGAAAGAGCCATAAGAAATATCAAGGTCAAACAAAAAGTATCCGGGCAATTTATGTCTTCAGGAGGTGCAGATGTCTTTGCTATTCTTAGATCAGTAACAGATACGATCATTAAAAATAAGCAGCAAGTGGTTCCTTCTCTCAGGATTATCGCTAACTTAGGCACTGATTAGTTAC
>JALVJU010000242.1 GCA_027034005.1 Marinilabiliaceae bacterium | reverse complement strand
CTGGATTATTCTGTCGTTTACGAGATTGCAAATAAGGCAAAGCCTATTTTTGATGTTCGTAAGTTCAAGAAAGGGCAGCTTTACACCCTTTTCTTCACAAAGGACAGTGTGAAGAAGTTACAGGATCTTGTTTACGAGATCGACAAAACGGACTACCTAGTGGTTGACCTGAAAGATTCGGTAAATGTATACAAGGAGAAGAAGGATGTTGTAACTGTACGTAAAAAAGCAAGCGGTGTGATAACCACATCTTTGTGGAACACGATAAAGGAAGAGAATATCTCCCCCATGCTGGCCATGGAACTTTCCGACATCTTTGCCTGGACGGTCGATTTCTTCGGCATTGAAAAGGGAGATTATTTTAAGGCCATTTATGATGAGGAGTTTGTTGATTCTGTTTCCATCAACATTCCCAAAGTTTATGCCGCCCTGTTTCATCACAGGGGAGAGGATTACTATGCGTTTTATTTTGAACAGGACAGTGTGTGGGATTTCTTTGATGAAAACGGCCAGAGTTTGCGCAAGGCTTTTTTGAAATCGCCATTAAAATTTTCACGCATAAGCAGCAGGTTCAGCAATCACAGATTTCACCCTGTACTTAAGATATACAGGCCTCACCACGGAGTTGATTATGCTGCTCCTGAGGGCACACCTGTTCATGCTCTCGGCGACGGCCGTATAGTAAAAAAAGGGTATCAGAAACGGGGAGGCGGAAATTACCTGAAGATAAAACATAACAGCGTTTATACAACTGTATATATGCACCTTCGCGGATTTGCCAAAGGAATGGCCATTGGGGCCCATGTAAAACAGGGACAGTTGATAGGATATGTGGGGCACACAGGTCTTGCAACCGGGCCGCACCTCGATTTCCGTGTTTACAAGCAGGGACATCCTGTGGATCCGCTTAAGGTAAAGGCACCGCCTGTTGAGCCGGTAAAACCGGAAAATATGGAGCGGTTCAAAGAGTTCATCAAGCCGTTAAAGGCCGAGCTGGACAGTATCCCTCTTAAAAAGGATTATAATCAGTAAATAAATCTAAAGCATTGTAATTTAGTTAGTGTCGGCAAAAAAACTACCTGATTTATTATATTGCCGTCATTGCGAACGAGGTACAGCCTGTCCTGATGTGTCGGGAAGTGAAGCAATCTCATTGAAAGTTAATAGATTGCCTGTCTGGCTGCCGTGGTCAGACGGGCTTCGTCCTGTCGTCCTCGCAATGACGATAATGATTAGGTTTTCTTGCAGGTACCATTTTCACATCTCTTCCATGCAGATTAACCGGTCAGTCTGTATGGAATACCTCATCCATCTCACACCAGACATCACCATCAGCCACTCCCGGAAATGGCAGGAGCAGAGGGACACACTTATCCCACCACTCCTGAATTATTGGGTTTTCTGCCATCTCTTTCATGTCTGCATCATAATCGTTGCCGGTATATTCATAGTAGCTGAAAAGAAGGTCGTCTTTGAAATAAATAGAGTAATTTTTTATGTTGCTTTTTTTAATTGCTTCAAGTACCCCCGGCCATACATCGGCATGTAGTCTTATGTATTCGTCAGCCATTCCGGGCTTTACTTTAATAACCATTCCGTAGCGTTTCATGACACATTAAATTTGAATTAAACAGTATTAAAAAGAGCTTCCACGTTTGCAGGTGCAATGTCAGGCAAAATTGCCTCGTGGCTTGGAGAGAGTATCAGTCCTGTGGGGAACAGCTCTTTTAGTTCCAATACTTTTTTTCTGACATCCTCGGGTGAACCGTTCACGAGCAGGTTTTGCGCGTCAACCCCACCACAAAAAGACATTTTCCCTTCGTATTTCTCTTTAAGTTCTTTTGCATCCATTCCATGTGCCAGTGCCTGAATAGGATGAATGGCATCCGCTCCCAGGTCAATGAGGTCAGGAATAATGTCGGCAATGGAGCCGCATGAATGGTGTATGACTTTGTAACCGTATGCGTGTGCCTGGTCGATTAACTGTTTAGTCCCTTTGTAAACATGCTCCTGAAGCGATTCGCGCGACAACATCAGGCCGGTCTGGCTTCCCCAGTCGTTGCCTATGAGTACCGCATCCAGCTTATTGCCTGCCGCTTCATAGAATATCTCATTGGCCTTGAGGTAGAATTCGGTAATCCTATCGATAACAGCGTCAAACATGTCAGGAGCCATGAGCATGGTTATCAAGGCGTTTTCCATGCCAAAAGCAGCACAGGCATCCTGGAAATGGGCTGACCACATGATTCCCATCAGGGCATATTCATGAGGGGCTTCAGATACCACTTTCTTACAAAGGGCCGGGTCGATGTGCTGGGCAGGGTCAGGCCAATCAAACTCATCGACCCTTGCCGGGTCGGTGAAATCTTCAAAAAAGCCCGGGGCAGTCAATGTGCGTTCCCAGTTGGTAGATGCATCTTTCTGGGCAAAATCAAAAGCACATGCGATGTGGTTTAATGGGGGATGATTGTAAGGCACATCCACAGGATAAATATCATCGCCTATTTTCTTCTTCAGATCAAGCATGTTATTAACCCTGAAATGTTTGAACAGGGCAGGTATTGCTTCATCCACCGGCAGGCCGAGCCATGATGCAGGCCTGTCCACGGTTTTTCTTTCTATAGTCGCATAAAAGCGTTCTTTGTGATCCATAGCTGTTATGTTTTGTCGCAATATTAAAAGCGTGTTAGTTACAAAAATTATGTTGTTTTTTATTAAACCTTAATTCCGCAAGAATCTTTCTGCTGCAACCTCCAAAGTAACACCATTATTGAAAATTCTCGTTTGAAGCTTCTCAACGTAGCTAAGGCTACGCCTGCGAGGCTTCTTCACTGCGCTTTCCAATACTGGCCCACCTTTGAAGCTTTCGCAACGAAACATCCCTGCGGATTTAAGGTTAATTACCTCCTGCCATCTCTCCTAAATAGCTGCCATAACTAATCAAAATAAAAGAGCAGGTCAGGATTAGTAATGCCAGGATTAAAATAAAATAGGTTTTTGTTTTCACCTCTTTCCACTCTTTCATTATGATACCGATGATATAACTAAAGAAAATCAACATAGTCATGTGAAGTACCCAACTGGCAAACCTGAAATGTCCCATCTCCACATGCCCCAGTCCGTAAAAAAAGAACTGGCCGTACCACAACAGTCCGGTAAGAGCTGATAATCCCATGTTTTTGGCATAAACTTTCCTGCCTGTTTTATTTGCATTAAACAACAAACTGATAGAGCCGTTTCTGACAGCGATAACTGTGAACCAGGTCAGATTGGTGAGAAGACAACCCAACGAGGATACCAACAATTTGGCGTTCCCCTCAAAATGACCTGCCCCGTGCTGGGCTGCAATTTCGGAGATAGGATTTCCCATTTCAAGAGAAATGCCCCATACACCAGACAGTATCCCGGCAATTAAAGCCAGTAACAAACCCTTCTTCATGTTAAAGCCGGACTTCGATTGCTCTCTGGAATCAGTCATGTTTTTTTCTTTCATAAAACCAGCTTTGCCGCAAAGCATCACCCCTAAGATCGAGATTATCATGCCTGTAAGGACAATTCCTCCGCCTGCCATAGTGAAGTATTCAATAAGCTTCCCGTTTATCATCATCGGGACTATTGTTCCAAAAACAGCGGAAATACCGATGGCAATGGTATAAGTCAATGAGTATCCAATATTTCTTATTGCCAATCCAAAGGACATTCCGCCAAATCCATATATTGCTCCAAAAATGAAAGCAGCCCAAAAGGAGGAGGAAGGTGATTGAGCCAATACCTCAAACAGGTCGGGAACAGTGAGGAGCCCAATTGTTACCGGCATGACAAGCCAGGCAAAAACGGCCTGCACGATCCAGAAAATATCCCATGGCCATTTTTTTACTTTTTCGAAAGGAGTGTAACAACTTGCTGCTGAAATTCCCCCGATAGCATGAAGTCCGGTTCCGATGATAGGGTTTGAAGTAATCATAAGGTAAACAGTTTAGTCTATTTATTCTGATCAGATGATAATGTGATTATATCTTTTGACCTGCTTTCAGGTGTGACTTTCATGTCGATGAATTTCCCGTTTTTATATTTTCCTTCAATCACAGTTTTGTACGGGGCATGAAGTTTAAAGTCCACATTCCACTCTTTTGGCCATGCAGGCATCAGATATATTTTCCTGCCATCTGTTTGGACAATGAGGGACTGTACGGCCTTCATGAGCACACTGCCATGGTCCTGGTCGGGGGTCCAGTCATAATTCGCCTGCCAGAAAGCCGGAAATCTTGCTGTTTTACATTTTGCTTTCGCTCTCTCCACAATGGCATTTTTTGCTTTCTCCGTTTCTCCCATATAAGCATAAAAGATATCATCCTGGCTCCAGCCGAGATGTGCAACTTCCCAATGGTTTTCCATTGCCCTTTTGGCATATTCAAGGTTGGGCTTGCCGATAGCGTAAAGACGAAATGGGAACACGGCGTACATTTCAGGCCTTTCAACGTTTTTGTGGTCGTCGTATTTTTCGGCAGGAGCGAGCATTTTCTGTCCGTCAACCTCCCTGAGCGGGATTGGCGGGAGCTTTTTATGAAGTTGCTTCCAGAATTCCCTGTCGCTTTGCGACGTTAGAGAGGGATCGATGCCCAGTAACCGTTCGGTGTCGGCATACAGTCCTGCAAGCTCAGGCATAGGATTGGTGCAATCCCACCATGTTTCCAGTGCCTGAGAAGGATTCATAATCAGTTTGCCGTTTTCGTCTGTCTTATATTGCTGGTCAAAAAATAATAAAACCTCATTGGCAAAAGGAATAACTTTTTTTGTGAGGAACTCTTTATCTTCAGTGTATTCATAATAATCAAGCATCATGTAGAGAAGCTCAAGCCCGGAAACCCATTCGTATTTATGATAACCTGAAACTTGCAATTTGTCTTTCCTTTCGATGAATGTGGAATCCCAACCGTA
>JALVJU010000241.1 GCA_027034005.1 Marinilabiliaceae bacterium | reverse complement strand
CACATTTCATGATAACAAAAAAAGCATCAGTGCTTTTCGTGCTCCTCATGGCTATGGTTATGGGCAGTTGTTCCGGGGACAACAACGCAAACAAGGATTACACAAAAAAGATAGATGATACGGTTCGTGCCGAACAGATCAAAAACCTGAAGTTCGGCATGTTCATCTGCTGGTCGTTCAGTACTTTTTCGGGACAAGAGTGGACACCCACACGGGATAAGGATGCTTCTTTCTTTAAAGCTACCGGAGTTGACACAGACCAGTGGGCCCGGACAGCTAAGGAAGCCGGAATGCATTACATACTTTTTCTCACAAAACACCATGACGGCTTTTGCCTGTGGGACACTAAAACAACAGAAAAGAAGGTTACCAACAGCCCGCTCGGCAAGGATGTTCTTGCTGAATTACGTAAGTCATGCGACAAGTACGGCATCAAACTCGCCCTCTATTTTTCGGAAGGGGATTGGAACTGGCCGGGAGCTGTTGACGGGCAGGGACGGGGAGCCGGCATAGGCAAAAATCCGGAGATGAAAAAAGCCCAGTTGAAAGAATTGCTGACAAACTACGGCCCCATAGAATTTTTCTGGATGGACCATGCAGCAGGAGATGGCGGATTGAGCCATAAAGAAACTGTGGAATGGGTGCATAAATTTCAGCCCAACTGCTTTGTGGGCTTTAACACCGGACAGCCAGCCGGCAGGCTTGCCCTACGCGAAAGAGGAAAACCAGGTCCTTTGGGCGATGTCACTAAAACACTTTACAACAAAGATGGAGAAGCAAAATACAAAGGGTATCTTGTGGCTGAATTCACTTATCCCATATTGCCTAGACATAAGGGCGGTGCACAATGGTTTTACTCTCTTCCGAAATACGATAACCTTTGCAAACCTGCCGAAGAGATATACAAAGATTACCTTGGTGCAGTAAAATACGGAAATATTTTCTCGCTGGATGTGGGCCCTGACTACAGCGGACGGTTACGTGAAATCGATGTGAAGACATTACAAAAGGTTGGTAAATATATTTCGGGTGAGATTGAATTACCTGAAAACTCAAAATAGAAAATATTGGCATAAACTGTCGGCAAGATTACACATCGACTTCAGTGTACTTATTCTTTTTTGTAATTTTTATTTACCATAATTTTGGCCATGAAAGAACAGTCCCTTCCTATGGAAAAAATATGGCAGGATATTGTTATGCTCTACTACACAATTTCAGTAGGCAGATTGCAATTCGTGCTAATCATAAAAAACATTTGACAAAACAACCGGAAAGCAAAAAAAGTAAAAACATGAGGCAATTAAAATCAATTTTGATCCTGTTTACTCTAATCTTTACCCTCTTTATGCAGGCATGTTCTCAGGAAGCCATAATTTACGTTTCACCGAAAGGGAATGACAACAATCCAGGCACAAAGGACCGGCCTGTTGCCACCCTGCAAAATGCAGTAGAACTTTTGCAAAACAACCGGGGAAAAAACATCACCGTTCAACTACGTGAAGGCGCCTATGACCTTGATTCAGCCATAATTTTAAAAGGGCTTTCCGGGGTTAAAATATCCGCATATCCGGGAGAAAGCGTCCGCATTACCGGAGGGAAAAAGATAACAGGATTTGAACCTGTTGATAAAAACTCACCTGCCTACAAAAAGCTTCCCAAAGAGAGCAGGCATAAGGTTATGCAGACAAACCTTAAGGCACTTGGGATAACCAACTACGGAGTGATAAAGGCGCGCGGATTCGGAAGGCCTGTAATGCCCTCTGCCCTCATGCTTTACTTTAACGGCGAACCGATGACCATTGCCCGCTGGCCAAACAACTCATGGGCAAGAATCAAAGACATCCCGAAAGAACTTAACGGTAAAGGGTTCAAATATTCAGGAGACAGGCCAAAGAACTGGAAAGGAGAAAAAGATATCTGGATGCACGGATACTGGGAGTGGGACTGGGCTGATTCATTCCAAAAGATTGAAAAAATAAACACAAAAAAGAAAGAGATAACCGTTGCCGATCCACAAAGCCCTTACCCATACTCTAAAGGCAGGAGATACTATGTGTTCAACGTTATTCAGGAGCTTGATGCCCCGGGTGAATGGTACCTCGACAGGGACAGCGGCATTCTGTACTTCTATCCGCCTTCCTCCATCAAAAACGCAGAGATATATGTCACTCTGCAGGACGCACCTCTTTTCAGGATTGAAAACTGCAATAACGTAACTCTTAACGGCCTAACCCTGGAATACTCCAACGGTTTGGGTGTTGAGGTGCTTGGTGGGAAAGGCAATGTTATTCAAAACTGTGTCTTGAAGAATTTCGGAATGGTGGCCGTTAGCATCGGGAACCACGATGCAGGTTATCATATTTACGGCAACACTCTGTACAACGGCAACGCAGGAGCGAACAACGGAGTGGCAAACTGCCTTATCGAAAACTGCGGTGAAGGAGGCGTGATACTTGGCGGAGGCGACCGCAAGACACTCACTCCCGGAGGTAACTTTGTGAAGAACACCAGGATACTCAAAGTGTCGGAATGGGTCAGGACATACCGTGCAGGCATTTATATGTACGGGGTTGGGAATGTTGTCAGCCATAACGAGATATTTGACCTGCCGCACACTGCTGTTTTCTTTTGGGGGAATGATCACACTGTGGAATACAACAACATCCATCATGTGTGCATGGAAACTGCTGATGCCGGGGCAGTGTACAACGGACGTGACTGGACACAACGGGGGCACATGATACGCTACAACTATTTCCATCATCTTCATGGGGTGGAAACCACCGGCAGTTTCAACGATGTTATGGGCGTTTATGTCGACGACTTCAGCTCGGGAACTACAGTTTACGGCAATGTCTTTTACAATGCAGGGCGTAACATCCTCATAGGCGGCGGAAGGGACAACACGGTAAGAAACAACATTTTCATCGACGGTATGCCTGCTGTTCATATCGACTCCAGAGGTATCGGCCGGGCCAAATACTACTTTGACAAAAACAGGAACACCACCCTCCTTGACCGGTACAATGCCGTAAATGCCGGCAATCCGCCATACAGTGAGAAATACTCTCAGCTGAAAACGATCCTTGACGATGAACCGGCCCTGGCAAAATACAACTGCATAGAAACTAATATATTTTGCGGCGGCAGGTGGAGAGACCTGAAGGATGGTCTGAATGATTCCATTGTCTGCTTCAAAAACAATGTGGTAAAGGATACTTGTGATTTTTACAAAATAGACAAAAACAACATTAAGATAGATTTCAAAACTGATATCTTCCCGAAAGGTTTTGAGAGAATACCGGTTGAGGAGATAGGCATAGGGAAATGAAGATGGATTAAAACAGAGAAGCAGACCTGCCTGTCTAGCTGCCTAGCCAGATAGATCCGACTGACGCGGTCAGGCCTGTCTGACTGTACAGCCAGGCAGGCGGAGGCACAGAGGAGATTGTTCCTCACTTCACTCTTATCCCCATTGCTTGCACCATGAAGAATTGAAAGCAGCAGATAAATTCATCGGATGATTCTTTAACCACTCAGGGATAGTCATCCGATGAATACCTTGTATTGTCTTTCGGCTTGATCTTTTCAACGTTCAAATGTCCTCCGGACGATTTGAAGTTTCTTTAACGGATTTATATGCCGGTGCATCAGTATTATGTGGCAATTCAAAAAAAGCTGGAAATTGGAGAAATGAGATTTGCAACCTGCGATTAGCGAAGAAAAATTTGCTGTCGCTAATCCAAAGTTCTCAAATCTACTCAAAGCTCACTTCCCAGCTCACGGATTCTGTCTTGCCGGGCAGCCACGATACTTTCAGCACACTCCCGTCAAGCTTGGCTTCTGCCTTTTCCCCGCTAACCGTTGCAGAAACAAACTTGTATCCGTTGGGGACATAAAAGGTCAGTGCATACTTGTCATCCACTATCACCCTGCTGCGGCCTTTTATCGTGTTCTCTTCCCAAAGTAGTTTCTCGATTTCTACAGCTCCCTGCGACAGATGCCTGTTGGTGGAAACAAGCTGTGGACGGTCAAGCTTCTCGCGGATTGCATACGATTCGATTCCGTAAACATCAAGTTTGCCAACTTTAAACTCCTGCTTGAATGAACCGAGCATCTTATCCCCCCAGAACTCGTAAACGAGATACTCTTTTGAATCATCAAGCCCCAGGTCGGCAAAACGGATGGTTTGTGCGGGGAGCGCTTTATGATTCTTTTTTTGCGGCCAGTTAAGGCGGTGCAGCACGTTCCAGTGTCCGGTAAAGGTGTTGAACTCATTCAGCCAATATGTGGAAACAGTACCGTACTGGTCGGCATCGATGGGAGACGGCCTTTTACCCGTGGTTATCTCGGTGCGTTCATGGCTTTTTAGCCAATCAGTCTTTGCCGGGTCGAAATCGTACAATTGCCCGGGAACAGAGAACAGTACAGGTGATGACCGGCGCAATCCGTATAGGTTTTCATCATTCTCGTACACTTCCGGTTTGTCGCTGAGCATCAGCATGGCACCGGCGATAGAAGCCAGGGCAGGACGGATTATCGACTCCTTATGCGCTGCCTTGACGGCTTTTGTCTTTTTCACATTGCCCGTTTCGCCTGCCTTTTTGTTCGGCATCACATCACAGTGGTCAGGGTCGTTACGCCACACTATGCCGTTCCATGAATTGTACTGTTGCATAGTGACAGGGCCGTAGCCATCACCGCCTATCCGACATGCATCCGCAAGTCCGATGGACTCGGGCAGTACTCCCCAGCACGAAAGGATGAATGTGTCATCACCAAGTTCTTCGCGGGCAACAGTAAGGTATGCCCTTAGCACCACGTCAGGACTGATGCCTTTACTTTTACACCATTCAAGATTGTTGTGCAGATTGTCGTACAGGTAGTGACGCAACTGGTCTATCTTGACGTACTTCATCCCTGCATCTTTTAACCCTTTGAACGTGGGG
>JALVJU010000240.1 GCA_027034005.1 Marinilabiliaceae bacterium | reverse complement strand
TTTTTGATCTTCAGATCGAGGCGGAAGCTATGGGATGTAAGCTCAACTGGGTCGATGACAACCCTCCTGCTGTTATCTCCCACCCTCTCTCCGAAGGCAAGGAGCTTAAGGATATCCACCTGCCTAACATCAATGACGGAAGGATAAAGATGGTGATGGAGACTGCTGCAGAACTTCGCAGAATGCATCCCGACATTGCCCTTTACGGCCTTATCACGGGGCCTTTCACCCTGGCACTGCACCTGCTCGGCACCGATATCTTTATGAAACTGATGCTCGAACCGGATTACGTTCACGAGCTTATGCAGTTTACCACAAAAGTGTGTAACTTCATGGCCGATGAGTACATAAAGACCGGGGTTGACGTAGTTGCACTGGTGGATCCCATGACAAGCCAGATAGATCCCGGTTCGTTCGAAACATACGTTCAGCCCTATGCCGAAGAGATATTTGCAAATATCAGGAAACAGGGCGCACTGAGCTCATTTTTCGTTTGCGGCAATGCCAAACAGAACATTGAAGCAATGTGCAACTGCAAGCCCGATAATATTTCTATCGACGAGAACATACCGCTTGATTACGTCAGGGACGTGAGTCTCTCCAAGGGGGTCTCTTTCGGCGGTAACATCCAGCTCACCGTTTCACTGCTTATGGGTACTGAAGAGGAGTGTCAGCGCGATGCCCTTGCCTGCATGGACATTGGGGGAAAGAAAGGGTTCCTGCTTGCTCCAGGATGCGACATCCCGATGGACACCCCTGAAAAGAACATGCAGGCCATTGCCGACCTTGTTTACGACGAACTGCGGCAAGGAGAACTGAGGGCGTCCGAGGCAGTGCAGAAAGAGGTCGAACTGTTAGACCTGACCGATCACTGGGAGAGCGACAAGGTAGTCGTTGATGTGGTTACCCTGAACGCAAAATCATGCGCGGCATGCCAGTACATGCTGAAAGCCGCCCAGGTGGCCTGCGAGCCGTACGGTGACAAAGTGGTATGCCGTGAATACAATATCCTTACTCCGGAAGGCGTACAGATGATGGCAACACTAGGGGTGCGCAACCTCCCTACTCTTGTCATCGAAGGCAACAAGGAGTTCATATCTCACATTCCGCCTATCAATGAGATACAGGCAAAAATTGAGGAGTACATAGAGGAAAAAGGGGTATGAAGTTGCGTTATGAGATGCTGAGCGATAGCGAAGTCCCGGGAACAGGGATGAGATATAGTTTTTAATTTTGAAGTGAACAAACTAAGCTGATGATACCATTTTTTATAGTTACGGGATGGCTGGGGAGCGGCAAGACATCGCTGCTGAAGAACCTGTTGACAGAATACGGCAGGGAAAAGCGTATCGCCGTTATCCAGAACGAATTCGCCCCGTCAGGCATCGACGGCATCGACCTGAAGAACAGTGTTGAGGACTTCAAACTTGTGGAGATAAACAACGGTTCCGTTTTCTGCGTATGTCAGCTCAGTAATTTCACTAACCTGCTTGAAAAACTTTCGACGGAATACGAACCGGAGGTCATCTTCCTGGAATCATCGGGACTGGCCGACCCCGTGAGCGTGGCACAGA
>JALVJU010000239.1 GCA_027034005.1 Marinilabiliaceae bacterium | reverse complement strand
GAGGTGTAGGCGCTGACGGCTTTTACCTTGTAAATGTCGGTACCCTGTCCGCTGACGTATGAGAGGTTACTGCTTTTACTCCACGTGACGCCGGTACCGGACGGACGGTCATGCAGCGTGAACGTGCCACCGGAGGTGCACACCAGGGAGGGGCCGGTGATATGAGGATATACTATTGTATTGATTGTCACCTGTCCCGTGTTGCACGGATCCAACCAGTTGCTTAACCGCGTTGAATTAGTCCCTCCTCCAGTCCAGGAACGATATAAACAACCGTGCCAAAATAATTTAGTTGAAGAACAACCTGGATCTCCCCCTTTAAGCTGTCCAATAACTCTTTTATTCTGATCAAGCAAGGGAGAACCTGAAGAACCATGTTCAAATGTACCTATATCAATTTGGTCTTTCCAATAATATGAACCTGAATTACCACCATAAGACGTTTCTTTAAGTTTGTCTTTATCAAAAGATATTTTCATAACATCTCCTTCCGGATGGTGTATACCTGTCCCCTTCGTTGGTGTTGAACCTGATCTATCCCACCCCAAAAAGGAGACACAGCTGTTATATAACGGGGAATTTGACAATTCCACCAAGGCAAAATCGGTTGTATGCCAGAGTGCTCTGATATCATCTCCGTTAAATGAAAAAAAAGAGGCTATCTCACTCCCATTACATGTTGTTTTTTTATAATTAAAAATAAATGTCCAGTTTCTTCCATCATTTTCTTCAGTTGTAGAAATAGCACCATTCTCATTAATGTCAATACAATGAAAAGCCGAAAGGAAAAAAGATCTGTAGTTTTGAGCAGTATTATTGACCAGTGCTCCGGAACATAAATAATTTCCTCCGCCAACTATAGTTTTCGCCACAGCCCTGGATTCAAGTTCCCAATCCGGATAACAGGCTACATCCTTTTCACATGAATCGGATGAACCGAGTCCTGACTCCGCCTTGAATATCCCTGCAAAAATATTCTTATATCCATGCACTACTCCGGATATCTCCAAAACAGGGTTTTCTTTTGCCACGGCCGGCTTAAAAAGGTATATAACCACATTATCTCCCTTGATTATATCAGTAAGGAAATAGCCCCGATTAAGGTTCTGTTCCGATGTTACCGGCCCGTAAACCATACTCCCTTCGGCATTGAAGATATAAAGCCGGGATCCTTCGGGCAGGTACAATTTGTCGAAGATAAAATTCAGCGAAAACGCACCTTTCGAGTAAAACCCCAAACACCATACTTTTCCGCTGTCCGTATCGAACCATACTCCGTCTTCCAGCGTATAACGCACATCAAACCTTTTACCGAACCGGTAAGGCACATCCATACCTTTTACCGCCTCATCTTCTTCGAGAAAACGGGTCACATCAAAAGAGGGCATGTTAATGGTGGGAGTTGAAGCCTTTAAGGCCTCGAACTGAGGATATTGATCAAAGACCTTGGATGTCTCTGAATACAAAACAGAAGGGACCTGGGATATGCTATTAGGAATTAACAGCAGATAGATAGATAGAGAAACAACTTTTTCATGACTTTTTAAATTTACTTGATTTCAAAATGGATCTTTAACT
>JALVJU010000238.1 GCA_027034005.1 Marinilabiliaceae bacterium | reverse complement strand
CCATGGACTACTGCCAATGTAAGAATCAATTTTTAAAAGGAAGTCGTTTACTGCTTGCATGAAAGATTGATTTTTAAGGTTAAGCAAATATATATTTATATTGGAACAAAAAAAAGCTATGCTGCACGACCCGATATAAACGAAAACTTATATATTTGCAAGTAATAAAAGTTTTTTACGTTGTTATTACCCAGGTTTAGATTCTTTTTTAAAGACGATGTAAAGTGGGGTGAGCAAAAGATTATCAAATTCAGATGGCTGCTCATTTCGGTCATTGTCATCTTTGTCAGCTACCGTTTTCTAACAGGAATGACAAAGTGGTCGGCAATGGCGCTTTCAATAGTAATGATTGTTGTGATCTACAATTTCCTGCTTGACATCCTGATAAGAAAATTTAAGAGCTCAATCTGGATAAGTTATCTTTCTACAACTTCGGATATCTTTATTCTTTCAGGGTACATATTTTTTTATGGCAATAATTTTAACCCTACCGCCACAGCAACTTCTGTAACTATTCTTCTGTATCCTGTAATTATTATTTTTTCGGTACTCAGGTACGAGAGGCACCTGGTCATTTATTCAACAATAATGATTATCCTGTCTTACAACCTGGTATATCTTGTTCTAAGGCCTAAAATACCTCAGGAGTTAATCGACCAGATAGTTTCCATTGGCTGGGACGGCCAGGTATTCCGGAGTTCATACTTAGCACTAATGGGATATTTCATGTTCAGTATTCCCAAAATGGTGGAGCGGCTTGTGGAAAGACAGGTGAAGATAATCAAGGAGCATGACGAACGTGAACTGCGGCTGTCTCTTGAAGCACAACAGGCAAAATCACAACTGGAAAGAGAAAAAGCCCTTAATGAAAAACTGAACAAACAGGCTGAGCTTATCCGGGAGCAGAAAGAAAAACTGGAAGAGGCCAATACCACCAAAGACAGGTTATTCTCTATCGTGGGCCATGACCTGCGCTCTCCCTTCTCGGTACAATGTTCCCTTACTGAACTTCTTGCTGCCGATTTTGACAACATGACAAAAAAGGAAGTGCTTGAAATTGTTAATGCAATAAACAAATCGGCGCAGCAGGGTATCGGCCTGCTTTCCAATCTGCTTGACTGGGCCACCGTTAAAAGCGATGAAGACATTGTTCAGGCGCCCATAAGCCTGAAGGGTACTGTTATGGAAACAGTAGCCCTGTTCTATTCCCAGGCAATGTATAAAAATATTACGATCGAAACATCTATTGATGAAGATCTGCAGATATGTGTTGACAGAAGCATGTTAGAAACAGTAATACGCAACCTCTTGTCCAATGCCATAAAATTCTCTCCTAGGAATAATAAAATACATATCGGGGCAGAAAAAGACGGTGACAGCATTTCGGTTTACGTAAAAGATAATGGCATAGGGATGACAAATGAACAGATAGACAATCTGTTTAAAATTGACAAAAACTCTTTGCCCGGAACAGAGGACGAACCAGGTGCCGGAGTAGGACTGATGCTTTGTAAAGAGCTTGTTGAAAAGAATAACGGTTCTATCCATGTGGAAAGCAAACCGGATAAGGGGTCTAAATTCATCGTAAAACTTCCCGTGTTTTCACAAACATCCTTGAGCTGACACCAAATGATGCAGACTTTGTCCATAAAAACATATCTAACTAATTATTGAAAAATTAATACCGTTCTTTTTGAAACACGATAAAATTCCTGGTTTTTCCGGTGTTTCTTTTCTTATGTTACAAACTTACGGGTTAAAAAGCTATTTTTGTTTTTACCTTAAATTCGCAAAGGTGTTTTGTTGGGAAGACTTCAAAGGTGTGCCAGTATTGGGAAGTCTGCCTGGCTGCGCAGTCAAACAGGCCTGCCCGACTGCTGTGATCAGGCGGGCGCAGCGAAGAAGCCTCGCAGTTGTAGCCATAGCTATGGTGAGAAGCTTCAAACGAGCATTTTCAATAATGGTGTGACTTTGGAGGTTGCAGCAGAAAGATTCTAGCGCAATTAAGGTTTTAAACAAAGAACTAATATGTCAACATTTCTTTTTGATAAAATAATATTCGGCCCGGTAAAAAGCCGCAGGTTAGGTGTATCACTTGGCATCAACCTCCTTCCCACAGACAGCAAGGTTTGTTCGTTCGACTGCATCTATTGCGAATGTGGGTTGAATCCTGTAAAAAGGGGGAAGAAAGCGGAACTTCCGTCAAGGGAAAAAGTATATGCAGACCTGGAAATAAAATTGAAAGAAATGGCGGATGAGGGGAGGCCGCCCGATGTGATAACTTTTGCCGGCAATGGTGAACCTACCCTTCACCCGGAGTTTGAAGGAATAATCGATGATACCATTTCCCTGCGAAACGAATATTGTCCCGAGGCCAGGATCGCTGTGCTAAGCAATGCGTCAAGGATAGGCAATGAATCCGTTTTCAATGCGCTTCTCAGGGTGGACGACAACATCCAGAAACTTGATTCAGGGCTTGAAGAGACAATACTTTTGCTCGACAGGCCAAACTATCCATTTAGTCTGCAAAAAACCGTTGACGAGTTGTGCAGGTTCGATGGAAAAGTTATAATTCAGACAATGTTCGTGAAAGGGGAATTTAATGGTATTAACATTGACAATACCACAGAGGAAGATATCGCTTCCTGGCTTGAACTGTTAAAAAAGATAAGGCCTCAAAGCGTGATGATCTACACTATCGAAAGGGACACTCCATTTGATACACTGCACAAGGTTCCCGTTGAAGAGCTGAATAGAATTGCAGCCCGTGTCAATGCCATAGGACTGGAAACCCAGGTGTCAGGCTGAACCATGAATGCTGATGCGAAAAAAACGATACTGGTAAGCCCTCTTAACTGGGGGCTGGGACATGCAACAAGAATGGCCCCTGTTATTAATGCCCTTTTAAATCACGGCCACAGGGTCATCATAGGATCGTATGGCAGTTCGGCACAACTTCTGAAAAAAGAGTTCGAAGATTGTACACATGTTTATCTTCCCGGCTTTACACCGAGATATTCATCTTCTCATTCCCAGACTTTTTCCCTCATGTTACAGGGGTTAAACTTTGTAATAAAAAAACATCTGGAGCACAGAAGAATAAGAGAGATATTAAAAGAGTATGATGTTGATCTGATAATTTCTGACAACAGGTACGGTGTTCGCCATAAAAAAGTAACATCGGTAATTGTTACTCATCAATTGAATCCTGCATTGGGGAAGCCGTTCCGTGTTTTTGAAAAACCTGTGGCCCATATTTTTTCACGATGGATAAAAAAGTTTGATGAATGCTGGGTGCCGGATACAGATTCAAAACCGAACATATCCGGTGATCTTTCAGAAAACATATCCGGCCTGCAAAATGTCAGATATGCAGGATCGCTTTCGCGGTTCAGTGAATGCAAACAAAGATTTGACTACAAGTACGATCACACAGCTGTCATTTCAGGGCCGGAACCATGGAGGTCGAGATTTGAGAAAGACCTTGTCCGGCTTTTTATTAAAATGGGAGGAGAATCTGTCATAGTGAGAGGGGTTGCAGAAGGGACTGAAGAAGAGTATCTCTATAACGGGATTACCATGATAGATCATCTCAGATCAGAAGCGCTGAACCGTGTAATGTGCAATTCCCGCAACATTATCTGCCGGCCGGGATATTCCACCCTGATGGATCTTTTCGCTATGGGCAGGCGCGCCTTACTCATACCCACGCCCGGCCAGCCCGAACAGGAATACCTTGCAGGACACTTGCAGGAGAAGCATGGTTTTATATACTTTAAACAGGAGAATATACCTGAGATAGATGCGTCGGTATTCAACAGATTTGACAAAAATTCTGTTTCCGTGAAAAACAATATGGTGGAAATATTACTGCAAGATGTACTAAAATAATTTTTTACACAACTTTTTTCCCACGTTAGTAATTTATAATCGCCTATTGGTCAACCTGAAAAAACTTTCGAGTTGATTTTTGTGTATAATAAAGTGAAAAAATCAATAACCTTATCCGATTTTCTGCGTACACAAGGTAGGGGAATTGAGAAAACCAACAGTAACACTTTAATTAACAAAGGAATGATCTACGCACTAACCGCAATCGCAGTCTTACTGGTGTTATTATTCTTGTTCTGGAAAAAGGGGATCCAATTAATTGCAGAACATAAAGCAACCAAAGACCTGGAAAGACGTTTGTTTCCAAACGGAGAAGAACAAAAACAAAAAGTTCTTAAGATAATGGAAAAAATTACCTCTGGTCGTATTTCTGAATCACTGATGATGGATTACTTTCTTAAGATCAAGGGGCTTCAGATAATAAACATGAACGATCCGGTAGATTTCTGGACTAAAAAATACCTAATGACCCCGACAAAGATGAGGCTGAACTATTTTGAGCAGGTCAAGTTTTATGAAACATTCCTGAACTATCCCGACGACCTTAAAAAGATAATAATTCCGGCAGAAAATGAAAGTCCGGATGAAGAGGTTGACTCACCAATAATATTCAGTGAAGATTCACTTAGTAAAAAATTTGCCTGAAGGAATGATTGGGCAAAGGAGAGCAACAATTGGAAAGAAAGGGCGGGATATGTTCCCGTCCTTTCTTATTTCAGTTCAAAAGTGATTGTTCCTATATTTTTCCCGTCAACAAAGATATCCGCCACATATTCGCCCTTCATTAGTTCCCCCTGGTCAACCTTATAATAGATACAAACATCAAGGTCTTTACCCTCGTATTCAATATCACGTTTTGATGAGAAGTTTATCTCCGACCCTTCATATTTGAACTTATCGTTAAGCGATTGCATCAGCAATGACTTATCGGGCCTTTCAATTCTCATGTAAACGGTTTTTTCACCTACAGGAGCCGTGATATTCTTTTTGATGGTAAAGCAAATACGTATCTTGGCTACTTTATTGGTTTTTTTTGTTGTTTTATTTTTAGACGTCAGTCCCTGTGCTGTTATGTTCTTAAGTTCAAGCTGAGAGGCAATGTCAACTTTTTCCTCAAGAGCCTCCTTCTCTTTTGTAAGCACCTTCATGGTAGTCTTTATGTGGGTGTACTTTTGCTGGTACTCCTTATTTTGCTGAGTAAGCTGCTGGTTCCTCTGGTTCAGCGAGTCGATCTGAATTATATAGTTTTTCAATACCTTACGCAAGGTGGCAAGTTCTTTTTTGTACTCCCTGATCTTTGAGGCATTAGTTGCCTTTATGGTCTTTATCTCCTCTATCAGCTGTTCTATGCGCTCCCTTTCGTGCTCAAGCTGGTTGTTTATCGAATCTATATCGGTTTGAAAAGAGAAATCCAGGGCCAGTTCTTCATATTCCCTGGTAAGTTCCATTTTCTCAGTGTTCAACTCCGTCACCATCTCTTCCATCTTCCTCTTATTGGAATAGTAAAGTACTGTCAATATCACTATCAATATTATTGAGACAATAAATATTATCAACAGAGTTTTATTTTGCATTAAATGTTTGAGTGTATCTTTCATAAATGTTTCTGCTTTTCATTTTGACTCACAAAGTTAAAACTTTTTATCTCGTTGCCAATTCAATAATTTTGATAAACTATTTTTAATAATATCAGAACATAAATTAATAATGTAGAAAAACGATCAACCATACACCGCTTGAGGATTTTATGCCGCACAATTTAATCTTAATTTTTAACTCATGGCACAAAAGGACATAAAATATGGTCCCATAACCGCTAATCTTTTTAAATTTGCCTGATATTGAATTTAGCTGAAGTTTTAATGAGAAATACAGTTTTCAGGATACTCTTTATTTTCATCGCATTGCTAATGGCGGTTGCATGCGCCAACATGGGATATCCTACGGGAGGGCCCAAGGATGAAGAGCCGCCACATATAAAAAAATCCAATCCGCCGGTAAATGCCCTGAACTTTGACGGCAAAAAGATCTCAATCGAATTCAATGAACTGATACAACTCAAAGAAGCAAATCAAAAACTTGTAGTGTCACCACCGATGAACAAGAAGCCTTATCTGGTGACAAGAGGTAAAACACTTGAGATAGAATTTGAAGAGGATTTGCAGCCCAACACGACCTACACACTTGATTTTGCTGATGCGATCTCTGATTTCAACGAAGGAAATGTAATCCCGTCATTCCAGTTCTCTTTTTCCACAGGTGAAACCGTGGATTCGTTACAGGTTTCAGGTGATCTCTTCGAAGCCGAAGACCTCTCCCCTGCCGACGGCGTCCTTGTAATGCTTTACAACAATCTTGCCGACAGTGCTTTTAAAACACTTGTGCCTGTGCGGATGGCCAAAACCGACGAGAAGGGCCATTTTACCATCCATAATGTGCATCCCGGTAAATACAGGATATACGCACTTGACGATCACAGCAACAGTTACAAGTTCACAAATCCGGGTGACAGGATCGCCTGGCTTGATTCCATCATTGAACCGTCGTTCACGACCAAGAAAGTACTTGATTCGGTGAAGATAGATGTAGATTCTATGGTTATTGATACGGTTGTCTACAAGGAAAAACTTGTTTACATCCCTGACAGCCTGCTGATGTTCCTGTTCCAGCAGGATTACAAGCAGCAATTCCTGGTAAGTAACGACAGACCGGAAAAGGCGAAGCTGTCATTCATCTTCAACCGCACTCTCGAGAAGGATCTTGATATCAGGGTCACGGGACATGAGGACTGGAAGGACTGGATGATGGAAGAGAGGTCAGCAACCAATGACACAATTATCTGCTGGATAAAGGACAGTACTCTATACAACCGTGATTCGCTATCTGTTACCCTAAGGTATCCGGTAAAGGATTCCATGAACAATACTGTAGATAAGATCGATACGATCTCAATGTATTATTTCAAACAGGAAGAACCTAAAAGGAAAAGGAAAAAGAAGAAACAGCAAAAGATAAAGACACCTCACCTTAAACTTCTCGGGCCTGCATCGAACCTCAATATCTATTCAGCCAACAGTTTCCAGCTCCCTGCACCTGCCATCAGGTTTGACAGGTCGGCAGTCCGTTTGTTCCAGAAGGTTGATACCATACAAAAAGAGGTGAATTTCGATTTATGGCAGGACACCCTTAATATCAGAAAATATTACATTCTGCACAAATGGGAACCCGGAGCTAACTATATCATGATCATTGATTCGGCTGCTATCGAGGATATTTATCATATTATTATTTTCCCTGTGAAAAAGCAATTTAAAGTTAAAAAGTTAAGTGACTACGGGAAGATATTTGTCCAGTTGGAATCACCGGGAAAAGAGTGGCTACTTCAGATCATCAATTCGAAAGAAAGAGTCGTGCAACAGGGATATGTCCCCGAAAACGGGAAAATAGCATTTCAGTACCTTACACCAGGAGATTACATGCTGCGTATAGTGATTGACAAAAACCATAACGGCAAATGGGATACGGGTAATTATGACAAAAAGCTGCAGCCCGAAAGGCTGATCTACTACCCTGCAAAAGTATCTTTGCGTTCAAACTGGGATATGAGAATCACTGATTGGGTGCCAAATGAGTTTGACATTTACAAATTCTCACAGCAATTCCGAAAACCTTCATCAGCCAAACGAAAAAATAATTAAACGCTATGTCAATACTTTTGAATTTTGCAATGTTTCCCACGGATAAAGGCTCAAGTGTAAGCCGGTATGTTAGTGAAGTGATCCGATACATTGACACATCCGGTGTGCCCTATAAGTTAAATCCCATGGGAACAACTATTGAAACAGATACAATGCAAGAGGCTCTTAAGATAGTTCAGGGAGCGTATGATATCCTTGAGCCGGTATCAGACCGTATATACAGTACAATAACGATCGATGCCAGGAAAGGCAAAGGAAACAGAATGAAGGGAAAAATCGCCTCCATTGAAAAGAAGATAGGTAATGTGAGTAAGTAATGGAACTTCGCTTCCGTAATTGTTGACTGATGACAAAAAGGATATGGTTGATTATTGTTTTGGGATTGATGTTTAATCATCATGCAAGTTCACAGTGCAACGACAGGAATATTGCCTTCAGGCCAGGAGAAGAGGTGATATACCATGCCTATTACAACTGGGGATTTATATGGGTGAATGCCGGGATAGTATCTTTTAATGTGGAGGATCACACCTATGACGGGAATCCTTCCTATTTCATAAAAGCTTACGGCAGGACTTACAGCTCTTACGACTTTCTTTTTAAGGTACGCGATACATTTGAAGTTTATGTCGACACAATGCACCTGCAACCATTTGAATTCAACCGGATAAACCTTGAGGGAAGCTCGGAATCACACCACCATTACAAATTTGACCGGGAAACCGGGACCATACACACTCACATAAGCAAAGACCACAAACCGTACAAGGATTCGGTGCTTGTTTGGAAAGACTGTACCTTCGATCTTCTGTCGATGGTGTACAAAGCCAGGAATATAGATTTTGACAGATACCAAAAAGGAGATAAAATACCCATAAGGATGATCGTTGACGGGAAGATCTACGATCTTTACATTCACTACAAAGGCAAGAGCATCGTAAAAAACAGGGATGGGCGCAAGTTCAGGTGTTTCGAGTTCTCCCCTCTGCTTGTCGCAGGCACCATTTTCTCCAGTGGTGACGGCATGACCGTTTGGGTCACGGATGATAAAAACCGTATTCCGATAATCGTAAAAGCCAAGATACTGATAGGGTCTGTAAAGGCTATGTTCGTAAGCGCAAAGGGACTGCGTCATCCCATGGAGGCCGAGATCACAAAAGATTGAGTTTTGCAAGCAGGTCGGCAGCTGCGCCTTCGTACGATGAGGCCACAACAGAAAATTTATTTTTAAGTTCCTGCGGCGAGTTACTTACCACATAGGCTGCCCTGAAAGTTCTCAGCATATCCAGGTCGTTGAAATCATTGCCGAGCACTACCACATTCTCTTCATCGATATTTTCCAGGCTGCAGATGAATTTTATACCCTCGGCTTTAGACACACCATGGTGGAAAAACTCCATCCAGATACTTTTCCCATCGATGGGTGATGTTGCCCTCACGGTCTTTATGCCGCTCACCTTTCCTGAAATGTAGTTGTATGTGTCAACATCAGGCAGGAAAGCAAGTATCTGCGTGTAGTCCTTGTCGGGCAGATCCTCATCCAATGACCTTGCAAATTTTTCGTTGTGGGACATGAACCTGTGAAAATCATCATGCTCCTCTTCGCCTTTCGAGTAATAAAAATGGTGATTATCAGGAATAGGCCAGTGGAGTGTAAAGTTAAGCTTACGGTCGCTAAGCAACGGGATCAGCTCTTTTAGCTTTTCCGCCCCAAGATGCTTTGACTGCAAAAGTTCATGGGTCCTCCAGTCGTACACTCCTGCACCTGACGAGAAAACAAGATAATCGACAGGAAAATCCTCCGGGATAACCTTTTTGGCCGAAAACAGGGTGCGTCCTGTTGCGATAACCCTGATTATCCCTTTCCTGCCAATCTGCTGCAACGCATCAACATCCTTTTGTACAAAACCTTTGTCCCGTGTGAGAATGGTTCCGTCAAGGTCGGTTGCGAACAGTTTTATCATCTTTGTTTTTTTGCGTTCAGTATGTACGGTGTTGCCTGGTAAACATAGTAGTTAAGCCAGTTGGAATAAAGGAGATGTGCATGACTTCTCCATGTGCCAAGCGGTTCGGCAGACGGATCGTTGCCCGGGAAGTAGTTTACGGGCATTTCAATGTCTAGGCCTTTCTTCAAGTCCCGCTCATACTCCTCTTTGAGGGTGTATTTGTCATATTCCGAATGACCGGTGACGAAAATATGTTTTTTATCCTTCGAGATGATCAGATAAGCTCCGGCCTCTTCCGAATCGGCAAGAAGACAAAGGTCATCATTTTTTTCGATATCCTCTTTTCTTACTTCTGTATATCTTGAGTGTGGCGCCATGAAAATATCGTCGAAGCCCCGCACCAGCGGTTCGTCTGTCTTCAGCAGCCGGTGCCTGTAGATGCCCGACAGTTTTTTGTCAAGCTCGTATTTTTTTATTCCGTAGTGATAGTAAAGGCCGGCCTGTGCTGCCCAGCAGATGTGAAACGTGTTGGTCACATGTTCCTTGCTCCACTCCATTATATCAACCAATTCATTCCAGTATGCCACCTCTTCAAATTCCATTAGTTCCACAGGTGCACCAGTAATTATGAGGCCGTCGTAGTTGAACTCTTTTACCGCATCGAAAGTTTTGTAAAAACTTAAAAGATGCTCGCGTGGAGTGTTCTTCGACATGTAGGTATCTGTCATAAGAAACTCAACTTCTACCTGCAAAGGAGAGTTTGACAGGGATCTCAAAAGATGTGTCTCAGTCTTGATCTTAAGGGGCATCAGGTTAAAAATCAGAATTTTCAGAGGTCTTATATCCTGATGGTCGGCCCTCTTGCTTCCCATCACAAAAATATTCTCGCTCTCAAGCACGGTACGTGCAGGCAGGTTGTCAGGTATTTTTATCGGCATGACAGTTGTTGGATTTTAATATTGAAGATGCAAAAATAAAAATAGTTATCGCTATCGGAAAATATTACCCCGGATTTGTAAGAAGGGACAAAAGGAAAAGAAGAAGACGACTCCTCATGATATTAAAACATGAGGAGAAACTTTCCGCTTTTTTGATTATCTTTTCTTTGATTTTTTACCCTTATTACTTTTGGGCTTTTTAGTGCTTTTTCTTGGTTTGAACTCCTCGGTCACTTCGTAAGCAGGATCCGGGAGAGTAAAATCAAGTTGCTTTTTCTCCAGGTTGGCCCTGGCAACCATCACCCTGATCTTGTCACCAAGCTGAAACTTCTTTTTATACCTGCCGCCCACAATGCGGTAATTCTCTTCATCAAAATGGTAAAAATCATCATCAAGGTCGCGGATAGGTATCATCCCTTCACATTTGTTGTCGATGAGTTCAACATACAGTCCCCATTCGGCAACTCCGGATATTATCCCGTCGAATACCATTCCCTGTTTGTCCTGCATGAACTCCACCTGTTTGTATTTTATTGAAGCTCTTTCGGCTTCTGTGGCAAGCTGTTCCATGTCGGAGCTGTGCTCGCATTTGGTTTCGTATTCTTCTGCATTTACCGAGCGGCCCCCGTTCAGGTACCTTTCGAGCAGCCTGTGCACCATCATGTCGGGATAACGACGGATAGGGGAAGTGAAATGTGAGTAATATTTGAATGCAAGACCGTAATGACCTATGTTGTGCGTTGAATAAACCGCCTTGGCCATTGTGCGTACAGCCAGTGTCTCAACAATGTTCTGTTCAGGCCTTCCGTGCGCCTGGTTCAGGATATTGTTGATGGCCGAACTTACCGGCTGGCCGTCCTTCGTCCTCATATCGTACCCAAACCGTTTGATGAATTTGGTAAATGTTTCGAACTTATCAGGGTTAGGCACATCGTGTATCCTGTACACAAAAGTCTTTGCAGGTGCTCCTTTCCTGCCTTTCAGCTCGTTCATACCTATAAGTTCTGCAACTTTCTTATTGGCAAGCAGCATGAACTCTTCCACAAGTTTGTTGGCATCCTTCGACTCTTTAAAATAAACACCGAGAGGTTTCCCGTTTTCGTCAAGATTAAATTTGACTTCCGACCTTTCAAAAGCGATGGAGCCGTTCCTGAACCTTTCTTCACGCAGTTTTTTTGCAAGGTTATCAAGCTGCAGCATCTCCTCTGCATAATCGCCTTTTCCGGTCTCTATGATCTCCTGCGCCTCGTCGTATGTAAATCTGCGGTCGGAATAGATAATGGTCTTTCCTATCCATTTCTTTATCACTTTAGCCGAATCGTTCAGTTCAAAAACTGCGGAGAAACACAGTTTTTCCTCATGCGGACGAAGTGAGCAGATAAAGTTGCCCAACCGCTCCGGAAGCATTGGCACAACACGATCAACAAGATAGACAGATGTTGCACGGTTGTATGCCTCTTTCTCGATTATAGATTTAGGAGTAACATAATATGTAACATCCGCGATATGGACACCCACTTCCCAATTCCCGTTGTCGAGTTTTTTAATCGAAAGGGCATCATCGAAGTCTTTGGCATCATCCGGGTCAATGGTGAATGTCACCCTATCCCTGAAGTCTTTTCTGTTCTTTATCTCTTCAGGTGTTATCTCAGCATTGATCTTTTCAGCCGCCTGTATCACATTTTCGGGATATTTGTGCGGTAGGTCAAATTCGGCAAGTATAGCATGCATCTCAGCCTGGTTGTCTCCCACATCTCCCAGCACATCGATGATCTTGCCGATAGGATTCTTTGCTTTTTTAGGCCATTCAGTGATCATGGCAATAGCCTTCTGCCCGTTCTTAGCTCCGTTAAGGTCCTTCAACGGTATGAATATGTCATGCGGCATCACCCTGGAATCTACCACAAGGAATGCAAAACCGTTCGATATCTCGACAACTCCCACAAAGGTGTTTTTCTTGCGTTTCAGTATCTCAACCACTTCGCCTTCGGACTGATGATGTTTACGACGGGCAAACTGCAGTACTTTTACATGATCGCCGTTCAAGGCACGGTTCATGTTCGCCTGTGCAATAAAAATATCCTCACCTTCGTCATCAGGGATAAGATAAGCTGCTCCTTTTCGTGTCATGTCAATAATTCCTGTCACATAGGACCCGCGTGACATCAGCTTGTATTTACCTGGCGATGTTTCGGTTATATGCCCGTCCTCAAACAATTCGTTAAGTACGAACTGTACCATCTGGCGGCCTGTATGTTTCTTTATGTCTAAAAGCCCGGATATCTGTTTGTAGTTAAACGAGCGGTTGGGGTATTTGTTGAACAGATCTTTTATTAATTTTCTCAGTTCCGACTTCTTAAGAACTTTTGGTTTTTTCTTCTTTACCATCTTATTTTCAGTTATATCGCTGAAAGATACAGCTAATTTCAATATTTTTTTCGATTAACTATAACATTTTACGATTTCTTAACGTAAAACAATTAAACCGTTGGAAAGTTTATACTCTATGAGAACACTTGTACTCGCATGCTTTTTTATAGTCTCGTCTGTGTCATTTACGCAATCGTTCCAGGTTTATAAAAATGATACCATAAATGTCAGGGACATAAGCAACAAGAAGCAGGGATTATGGATCTTCTTCGATGCATACAAAGAGAAGATACGTGAGAAAGGTACATACAAGGATGGGAAGAAGGACGGGGTGTGGACCGCCTACTATCCGTCAGGAAGCATCAAACATGAAATAACTTTTAAGAACGGGAAAGCGATAGGGCCTGCAAAGTTTTATTACGAATCGGGATTGATTTCCGAAGAGGGGTACTGGAATATTGATCACTGGGAAGGAAAATACAAATACTATCATCCTAACGGACAACTGGCTTACGACTGGAATTACAACAAAGACGGTAAACGAACCGGTGAGCAGAAATACTACTATAATAACGGGAACATCAAATATATGGGCCAGTGGAACAACGGAAAAACCATGGGCTCACTAAAAATGTACAATGATTCCGGCCTTCTCGTTGCCGAACGCATTTATGAGAACGGAAAATTTGCCCGTTCGATAAAGACACAGACAAGGGACACATTTGAAATGCCTGCAAAACATCAGCGACAGATGGCCGAATTTACCGGTACGGGAAATCATGTTATCTATAACCTTAACGGTAAAGTAGAGAAAAAAGGATTTTTTGTAAAAGGTAAACTTTTCAACGGTGAGGAGTATGTTTATGACGACAACAATGAACTGAAAGACACTCTAATCTACAAAAACGGACAACTGGAAAAACGTCTGTAGGCAAACAGCGCTAACTGAAACACTTCACCTCTGACCATAATTTTTCATCTTCAACTTTTATCCCGCTGTATAATCAGGGATAATTTGTAATTTAGCGTCTTTAAAATTCTAAGCAGAACAGAAAGATCAGTTGAGATGGAAAATAAGTTGGTTATCTACAATAGCTTAACAAGAAAGAAAGAGGTTTTTACCCCGTTGGTTGACGGACATGTGGGAATGTATGTTTGCGGCCCAACAGTATACGGTGACCCCCACCTCGGGCATGCACGCCCGGCCATAACGTTTGACATACTTTACCGTTACCTGCAGCACCTTGGGTACAAGGTGAGATATGTACGTAACATCACTGATGTCGGGCACCTTGAAGCAGATTCGGACGATGGAGAGGACAAGATAGAAAAGAAGGCACGTCTCGAGAAACTTGAGCCGATGGAAGTTGTACAGTACTACACTGACCGTTACCATGATTTCATGGATAAACTTAACGTAAAAAAGCCGAGCATTGAGCCAAGGGCATCGGGACATATCATTGAGCAGCTTCAGATAGTTGACAAAATAATGGATGAGGGCTATGCCTACGAGAGTGATGGTTCTGTCTATTTCGATGTGGTAAAATACAATGAAAAATATAACTACGGGGAGCTGTCGGGCAGGGTACTTGATGACCTGCTGAACACTACCCGCGAGCTTGACGGACAGACAGAGAAACGAAACAGTGTGGATTTTGCCCTCTGGAAAAAAGCCTCGCCCGAACACATCATGCGATGGCCTTCAAAATACAGTGACGGCTTTCCGGGATGGCACCTTGAGTGTACAGCCATGAGCACAAAGTATCTTGGCGAAGAGTTCGACATTCACGGCGGCGGCATGGACCTGCTGTTCCCTCACCACGAATGTGAGATTGCCCAGAGTACAGCAGCCAACGGCAAAAAACCGGTGCGTTACTGGATGCACAATAACATGATAACCATCAATGGACAGAAGATGGGCAAGTCGCTCGGGAACTTCATCACCTTAGAGGAATTTTTCACAGGCGGCCACAAACTGCTTGAAAGGGCCTATTCGCCCATGACCATACGGTTTTTCATTCTTCAGGCACACTACCGCAGCACTGTTGATTTCTCTAACGAGGCGCTTCAGGCGGCAGAAAAAGGATACCGCCGATTGATGGACGGCATAAAGAACCTTGAAAAAGTTAAAGCCGGAAAGGAATCCTCATTCAATGTAAAAGCATTGAGGGACAAGTGTTACGAGGCCATGAATGACGACCTTAACAGTCCGATACTTATCGCCCATCTGTTCGAGGGTGTAAAACACATCAACAATATGGTGGCCGGTAAGGAGTCGCTGACAGCCGAAGACCTGAAGCTTTTCGGTGAGACTATGAATATGTTCACTTTCGACATTCTTGGTTTGATAGAAGAAGAGGCCGGAGCTGCAGCCGGTGACAGCAAACTTAACGATGTTGTGAACCTGCTCCTGAATCTCAGGATGGAAGCAAAAGCCAATAAGGACTGGGCAACTGCCGACAAGATAAGAAATGAGTTGCAACAGCTGGGATTTGTCATCAAAGACACCAAAGACGGCTTTGAATGGGAAATGAAATGAAATATTGTCCTGTGAAAAAAAATAAAAACCAGAATATCGTTATTTGATGATCCGGGATGCTTTACCCATATACTGCCATATCTATGCATAGCTGTGGCAGTCCCGGAGGGACGAAATTATAGTAGAAAATAAATACCAGGAATGTAAGCCCCATTAGGGGCTATTAAAAAATAATAAGATGATATCAAGATCGCTGTTTACCGCATTGACATTTTTGTTTATCGTGACAGGCTGTACAAACCAGGGAACAACGAAGTCGAAAAGTGAAAAGCAAACAAAAAAGAGTGCTGTGAAAGTGCCTGTTTTCAATGCCGATTCCGCATACAGCTATGTGGACAAGCAGGTTGCATTCGGCCCAAGGGTTCCCAACACAAAAGCCCATGATGAGTGTGCAAGCTACCTTGCCGGCGAACTTAAACGGTTTGGCGCTGATGTGATCGTGCAGGATGCCCTAGTGACCGCTTTTGACGGAAAAGATCTGAAAGCAAAAAACATAATAGGCCAGTACAACAAAGAGAAAAAGAAACATGTATTGCTTTTTGCCCATTGGGACAGCCGTCCGTTCGCCGACCATGACCCTGACCCGAAAAACAGGAACACCCCCATTCCGGGCGCCAACGACGGAGCAAGCGGTGTGGGAGTACTACTGGAGATGGCACGTCAAATAAACAAGGCCGGGATAGGCATAGGTGTTGATATCATTTTCTTCGATGCCGAGGACTACGGTACGCCTGACCATCTGAACCTGCCATACAAACCCGACACATGGTGCCTCGGGACACAATACTGGTGCAAGCATCCGCATGTGGAGGATTACACTGCCCGCTACGGTATTCTTCTCGACATGGTAGGCGCTCCCAATGCCGTGTTTTACAAGGAACTTTACTCAAAGGAATTTGCTCCCGATCTTGTTGACAGGGTGTGGAACACAGCTGCCGATTTAGGCTATCTGAGCTACTTCAGTTTTGAAGACGGAGGGCAGATCATCGATGACCATGTTTATGTTGCCCGGGAGAGGCACATCCCGTCCATTGATATTATTCAGCACGAACCGATGTCGGATTCCAACTTCAACGAGTTCTGGCATACCCTTAAGGATGACATGGACAATATCGACAAATCCACACTAAAAGCCGTAGGACAAACTCTGCTTACCATAATCTATTCGGAAAAATAGTGGCCGGGCTTCTTTCATATCTGAACAAGGGCATGACAGAGGCCGGATGTGACGAGGCCGGCAGGGGGTGTCTTGCAGGGCCTGTTGTTGCTGCCGCAGTGATCCTTCCCGAAGGCTTTAGCAACGATATATTGAACGACTCCAAGCAACTTACCGAAAAACAGAGGGAAGCATTGCGCCCGATTATAGAAGAGCAGGCTGTAGCATGGGCCGTTGCTTTTATCGACAATCATGAAATTGACAAGATAAATATCCTCAAAGCATCCATCACGGCAATGCACCGTGCTGTGGATAAACTTACCACAAAACCTGAACATCTGCTGATAGACGGCAACCGCTTTTACCCTTATCCCGGGATAAAACACACATGTATCATCAAAGGTGACGGCAAATATCTTTCAATAGCAGCAGCGAGTATCCTTGCCAAAACGCACCGCGATGAGTACATGCTGAAGCTTGATGCTGAATTTCCCGGATACGACTGGAATAAAAACAAGGGATATCCCACACAAAAACACCGCGAGGCAATCGCATCCCTCGGAGTAACTCCTTATCACAGACGATCATTTCGCCTGTTGGACGAACAACTGAAACTGGGTTTATAGGATTAACAGTTTTTCTCCCTTTCTTATTTTCAAGAGTTTTTATCAAAAATCCACAAGAAAAGTATTTCTTCCGGATTAGATATAGAAAATCAATCGGTTTCAGTTTTGTAGCACTAACTGTAATCCGTGATTTTATATATCGGCCTGCCCGACATAATTCAGGCGGGCCTGCCTGTCTGCACAGTTAGACAAACAAAGGTTTACCCTAATCCGCAAGTGATTTGATTAGAAAAAATAAATAACTTGCGGATATAAAGTTTTATTAAAATGATATTCTACAACTTAAAAATAAGTTAAACTTATTTGCATAGGATTATGTTTAGTTTTTTACTAATTTTAACACAATTAAGAGTATTTGTTGAGATTTTCGGGTGATCAATGAACGTTATCATGATATCGCTTCATAAAAAAAATATTAAAAAACTTAAGGAAGGAGACCATCTGGTGTTTGAAAAGATATTTAAACACTACTACAATGCTCTTTTCTTTTTTGCCGGAAAATATATTCAGGATGAAGATGATGCCGAGAACCTGGTTCAGGAAACCTTTATGTCTTTATGGCTGAACCGCAAAAATATTTTAAGCGATTCGGAGAGCTCGATACGGTCATGGCTTTACAATACCTTGAAAAACAAATGTCTTAACTTCCTGGAGAAAGACCTGTCGAGGAAGAAATACAATGATTATGTCAGGACACGGCAGATGCTCAATATATCTGTATTAAAAGATTTTGAGATAGATGATGTTCTATTCCATGAAGTATACGAAATACTGAACAAAGCCCTTGAGCAAATGCCTTCACAAAGCAAGGCCGTTTTTGAAATGAGCAGGCTTAAAGGCATGAAAAATAAGGAGATCGCTGAAACACTCGGCATAACAGTAAAAGCAGTGGAGGCGAACATGACCAGAGCACTTAAGCTGTTAAGATCTCATTTCAGCGACTACCTTCCGTTACTGATATCCCTTTTAATGGATATCTGTTAAATAGAATCCCGATTACAGACAGAGCCTGTCCTGTGTATAGAACCTCAAATCTTAAGAAAGATAAAATTAGTCCTCATCAACTATCACGCATCTTTTGTTATAAATCCTAAAAAAATGTTTAAATCAGCATAGGGTATCGGGCAAGTTGCCTGTCTTAATAACATGAAACAAAACAACGCATGACGGATAAGGTAAAAATATGGGAGTTTATTTCAGGTCAGATATCTGAAGACGAAGAGAAAGAGGTAATAAAAGACATCAGCAATTCTGAAAAACTGAAGCAACAGTACAAGGAGTTGCTGAAACTTTGGTCGCTGACAGGAGCAGAGGACAGGTTTACAGATGAGGAGATAGAAGACAAACTTAGGTTCATTGAGGTAAACAGTTTCATCGATACTAAAAAGAGAGACTTTAAATATTACTCTTTGGTGATCTTAAAATATGCTGCAGTTTTTATTATTGCCTTTACTTTAAGCTGGTTCCTGATAAATGAAGATAATGAGACGGAAAACAGTCCGGAAAGAAACAATGATCTGATCTTTGAAGCATTACAGGGACAGGTTGCCAAAGCCATTTTGTCCGACGGGACAGTTGTTTGGCTTAACAGCAATAGCAAACTTGAAGTGCATGGAAGTTTTACCACCCGGGATGAACGTAATGTGTTCCTCCACGGGGAAGCATTCCTGGAAGTAGCCAAAGATACTCAAAAGCCTTTCTTTGTCCATACAGACCAAGGGCCTGTTATCAAAGTGCTGGGAACAAAATTTGATGTAGATGCTTATTCCGGTGAAAAAGTGGTCACCACACTGACCGAAGGGTCGATAGAATTGAGGGACCTCGATAAAGTCCTTGTTGTTCTGAAGCCAGGAGAACAAGCCGTCTTTTATTCAAAAGACAGGACAGTAAGAATAAATAAAGACACATCCAAGAATGTTTCACTGTGGAAGGAAGAGGTCATTACGTTTAAGGACGAGATGCTGTCATCCATTGTCCTAAAACTTGAAAAACTATACCATGTGGACATTGTTGTAGACGATGAAAAGCTGAATGACCTAAGGCTGTCGGGAAGGGCATTCAGGGAACACTCGGTAGAAGAGGTGCTGGATGTTTTCAAAATGATCTCAAATATCAGATATAAAGTTTACACCAATAATAAAGGTGAAAAAACGATACATATTTATTAAACATAAAAAAATGGAAAAACTGTATCTAATATCAATACTTGAAAAGCACTATCCTCCATAGCAGTGAGGAAGATTTATATTAAAAAGGGCCGGCAATGCTGCCACATTACCGACCTGTTGAATTATTAATGCCATACAATAACATTAAAAATGCAAATTTATGAAAAAAAAACGTAATCAGGTTTTGCCTGACGGCAGGACCATTAAAGCATTTAGAATTATGAAGCTATCCTTCATATTTAGTTTTATCACCTTGCTAAATATATCGGCAGGTGTGTATTCTCAAGACCAGAAGTTTAACATTTCGATGAGAAATGCGAAACTTACTGATGTGTTTGAACAGATTGAGAAAAAGTCAGACATTTCATTCTACTACAGGAATGAGGACATTGACCAGACAAAAACCTATACCGTTAACTACAAGAACGAGGGTGTCACTGAGATCCTGGATGATCTGTTGAAGAACAGTGATCTCACATACCGCATGATAGACAATTTTGTTGCTGTGCTAAAAGCAAAGCATGAAAGTCCTAATACTGCACAGCAGCAAAAAACCGTATCGGGAAAGGTCATCGACAAATCGGGAGACCCGATCCCCGGAGTATCTGTTTATATCAAGGGAACCACTACCGGAACCACAACTGATATTGACGGGAAATATGCTCTAAAGATTGATGACAATGATGCTGTTTTGGTATTTAGTTTCATTGGATATGAAAAACAAGAAATAACGGTAGGCCAGCGTACCGAGATTAACATTACATTGCTGGAAAAAGATTCTAAACTTAATGAAGTAGTTGTTACCGCACTTGGTATCAAAAGGGAAGAAAAGACCCTGAGTTATGCACAACAAACAGTAAATTCCGCTGAATTAACCAAAACGAGAGATGTAAATTTCTTAAACAGTTTATCGGGTAAAGCTGCGGGAGTTGAGATCAAGAAAAGCAGTTCCGGGGCAGGCGGATCTACAAAGATGGTATTAAGAGGCAGCAAATCTTTATCTGGCAACAGTGAGCCTTTATTTGTTATCGATGGTATCCCAATGGTTAATTACAAAGGTTCCCAGCCGGGGATGTGGGGCGGCACAGACCAAGGTGATGGGATATCACAGCTAAACCCTGACGACATAGAAAGTGTAACTATCCTTAAAGGCTCAAACGCAGCCGCTCTTTATGGGAGCCAGGGTGCTAACGGAGTAGTGTTGATAACCACAAAAAGTGGCAAAAAGGGCAAAACTACCGTAAACATTAACTCTGGTACAACATTTGAACAGGTTATGCTTTTGCCGGAATTACAATACAAATACGGAAGTGTTAACGGAGCCAAAGAGAGTTGGTCATACACTGCAGGTGATTACGATGACACTTTTGTTAAGGACTTTTTCCGTACAGGAATAAACCTTATCAATTCTGTCAGTGTAAGTGGTGGGAACGACAAAACAATAGCATACTTTTCCTATGCAAACACAACCAACCGGGGGATTGTGCCCATGAACAGATACAGGAAAAACAATCTTACGTTTAAACAATCTACAAAGCTTTTTAAAGAGAAAGTCACTATCACATCCAATGTGATGCTGGCTTCAGAAAGAACAGAGAACCGCAATGCAGCAGGATATTACCTCAATCCATTGACGGGGCTCTATTTTTTCCCTCGGGACAGGGATTTTTACCAATACAAAAACGAATATGAGGTGTTCGATCCTGCCAGAAACATGATGACACAAAACTGGTTTGTTGAAGACCACCACCAGTCAAACCCATACTGGATAATCAACAGGGAACCAAAGGATGACAGGGTACAAAGGGTGATTACTAATCTGGACATATCCTGGGCCCTTACAAAGAAACTTGTCCTTTCTGCAAGGGGCAATTATGATTTTTCTCTCAAAAAATACGAGCAACAGCACCATGCCGGCTCCAACACGACTAATACGGCACCTAACGGACGCTGGCAGTACAAAAGATATACAGATGAACTGATATATTGCGATGCGATGTTGAAATACGACGATACTTTTGGAGCATTCTCACTTAACCTGATTGGCGGTGGAAGTTATCAAAAATCTGTTTATGGTCTTGGGGTCTCAGTTGATACAGGCACTAACGGACTGCTTTACCCAAATGAGTTTTATTTCCAAAATATACCAACAAACGTACAAGTAAGATCAACCTTAAACAGCCGGATGATAAAACAAGCTCTTTTCGTTTCAGCATCATTGGGCTTTAAGGATATGTTGTTCCTTGATCTTTCAGGCAGGAACGACTGGGCATCCACGCTGGCAGGAACAGGTAACGACTCTTACTTCTACCCGGCTTTTGGTGTCACAGCCTTGCTTAATCAAATGCTAAACATGCCTACATGGATATCTTATGCTAAGCTAAGGGCATCACACTCAACCGTTGCCAACGAAGTGCCGTTCAATAAGGTAAACCCGCAAAATACCATTGATGCCGGCGGCGGAGTTAGAAGGAACACCACCAAGCCGTTTACAAACCTGAAGCCGGAAATGCTGAGAAGTTTAGAACTCGGAACAGATTGGCGTTTCTTTACCGGTCGTTTAGGGTTTGACTTCACTTATTACAACATCAACAGTAAAGACCAGTTCATACGGCTTCCGGCACCATCTGGTTCTGGTTACACTTACTATTATGTAAATGCCGGAGAGATTGTGAATAAAGGTGTTGAGATCGTTGTTGATGGGACTATTATAAAAAGAGATAATCTCGTGTGGAACACTTCTTTGAATTACGCAAAGAACAACAATGAAGTCGTTGAACTTCATCCAGATCTGAAAAGCCCGATAAGCACAGGTATTTCCGAAGGATACGAATCCAAATTTGTCGCAGGTGGTTCGATTGGAGATATTTATGTCTATATGTTTAAACGAGATGAGCAGGGTAGGATAATGCTTGATGACAATGGCGCTCCCCTGAAAACAAAAACCTCGGAATTGATAGGAAACCTGAATCCGGACTGGAGCATGGGTTGGAATAATAGTATCGATTATCAAAATTTCAACTTAAGTTTCCTCATAAACTCAAAAGTTGGTGGCAAAGTAGTAAGCCAAACAGAGGCAATGCTTGATGGCATGGGAGTAAGTTTAAGAACAGGTGAAGCAAGGGACAAAGGATATGTTGAGGTCAATGGGGTCCAGAACGGGACTCCTGTTACACAAGTTGATCCACTGACTTGGTATTCGGCAACGGGTTACAGAAATGGGATTAAAGAACCATATACTTACGATAGGACAAACATTCGGCTTAGCCAGTTATCCCTAACTTATACGTTTAACTTGAAAAATTCCAATGTGTTAAAAAGAGCCAGCTTATCTTTCGTGGGTCAGAATTTATTCTTTTTCTACAAAAAGGCACCATTCGATCCCGAATTGGCGATGAACACCGGCAGGAATTATCAGTCACTTGACAATTTCAACCTGCCTACTACAAGAACTTTGGGATTCAACATTAATATAACATTTTAAAGATTCTAATAATGAAAAGGATAATATATTTTATTACATTATTTACTCTGTTTCTTAGTGCATGTACTAAGAATTTTGAAGAGTTTAATACAAATCCTTACGAGATTTCGGATGAGTCGCTTAAACAGGAGTTCAATCATGTCGGGGCATATTTTCCAACTATGCTGCAAAACTTGTTTGGACATCAGATTGAGCATAACCTCGTAAATGACACTTACGTAAGGCAGCTTGCCACACCAACTCCATTTGTTGGAGGAGTAAACAATACTACCTATTACATTCGTTGGAATGTATATTGGAATAGGATTTATGGACATGTCATGGCTCCGGCACGACAAGTGATTCAAATAGCTCGGGCCGACGGATATGATGTGTTTGTAGAATGGGCAAAACTTATACGCATAATTGGAGCATCAAGGCTAACAGTATATCATGGGCCGATTATTTATAAAAATTACGGCTCTCCTGAGCAAACAATTTACTATGATAGCGAAGAAACCCTTTATAAGACATGGTTTGCCGAGCTCGATACCATATTGAAAGTATTTAATGATAATATCGATTACAGTGGGCTTAAAAAATTTGATGCAACCTACGGGGGAGATATTTCCAACTGGATAAAGTTCGCCAATAGCCTGAGGCTAAGGTTGGCAATGCGCTTATCTAAAGTAAAGCCAACTCTGGCAAAATCTCAAGGTGAAAAAGCTATAAATGATCCGGGCGGCCTTATCCTCACTAATTCTGATAATATGTATGTTTCTTTATATGGCAGGCCGATACCGATAGCAACCATTTGTTTTTCCTGGAACGACACAAGGATGAGCGCCTCAATGGAATCGATCTTGGTTGGTTATAAAGATGGCAGGATTTATAAATATTTTGAACCAGTGAGCGATCTGTCATTGGTCGATGACCATCCTGCACTTCCATTTAAAGGAATAAGAAATGGAGCATACCTGGAATCTAAAGATCAAAGAACTGGTTTTTCAACTATAAGCGAATCTTTCAAAACAGTTACAAGCAGAAGGCTATTTTCAGCAAGTGAAACCCATTTCCTCCTAGCCGAGGCTGCATTAAGAGGATGGGACGGGGCCGGAAGTGCCAAAGAGCATTATGAAACAGGCATAAAGCTTTCGTTTGCAGAATGGGGTGCTGCCGGAGTGGACCAGTATCTCGAGGATGACATCAGTATCCCTCTTGATTACAACGATCCAATGGCAGAAGGTGACGTAAATGATTTCGTTAACAGGATACATGTAACTGTTAAATGGGATGATTCTGCTGACAATGAAACAAAACTTGAGAAGATAATGACTCAAAAATGGATTGCAGCATATACAAATTCTGTTGAGATATGGCAAGATCACAGACGTACAGGATATCCCAAGCTACCTTATAACTACAAAAATGACAGTAATGAGGATTGGGGGATAATTCCTGCCAATGATTTCCTCAGGAGAATGCCTTTCGTAAAATCTGAAAGAGAAAACAACCCGGAAGGAGTAGCTGATGCTACCCAAAAACTAGGTGGCCCTGATGAAATCGGGACACATTTGTGGTGGGATACCGGAGGCCCAAATTTTTAGTAAACAAGATCAATATATGCTAAAAGGTTAGCATACCTCAATTTAAAACACAAAAGAGGCTGCCCGGTCGGACAGCCTCTTTTTTTAATTCTGTTTATTTCTTTTCTTTCTTTGGTTGTTTCTTATCCTTCTCGTTATCCATCACTTTATAGGAATAAAGCACAGCTTCCATCTGTCTTATCTTATCGCGTTTCTTGTCCTCGGGAGCATAAACATATCCAAAGAGAACAATCACCCTTTGATGAACTTTATCAAGATGGGCATGCATGATCCACGGACCGCCCATCATATCACCAACCACTTTCCATAATCCGCGCATTTCTGCCACTTTCTCACCGTTAACTTCAATGGCTTTATAAATTGGAGGAAACATCATTTCCGTCGCCATGTACGATCCTTCGGTAGGCCCCGGAATATTGTTCTTAAGAACCTCGTCAAGTTTATTCAGCAAACTTTCTTTCAGGAAAGTTCCCCTTCCCATGTAAGGATATGAATAGATGATAATTCCTTCACTTGAGCCGACACCTCCTTCCTCCATCCATATAAAATCCTTTCCCTCTTTTATCCGCTTGTAACCGGTAGGCACAGAAAGGAATATGCCGAATTTTGCCCTCACCTTGTCAGAGAATTCTTTGTTGATATACTTACGGTAATACTTAATGGCACGCTCCCTTTCTGCGTTGTTGAAGAAGCTTATAAGTTGTCCTTCATTATTTTTTACCAGGTCAACAAACTCTTTTTCCGTCTTAGCACTGATACGCACCATAGCCTGTCCTTTCGACCAGGCATCTTTGTAATAAAGAATAGTATCGGCCTCTACCTTAGGCGATATGTTGACCATGATAAGATTACGCATGGTCTTCATGAAATCATTAAGTGTCTCATAGTTGGAAACCTGCACATTAAAAATAGGTTCTTCCTGCGGCAAGCCCCAGTATGGCTGGCTCATAATTTCTTTAAGTAATTTCCCTGCTTCCGAATCCTTATATTTCTGTTTGATAACAATGAGCATATCCCCGGCTTTACCCCCGGCATTAGGTTTATAACCGTCTGAACTTTTACATGAGAACATTAAGATCAGACTTAACGAAATGAAAAATGCAATTAACTTATTCATGGCATTATTTATTTAAGTAAAAAAACTATTTCCGGCTGCCCGACAAAGTGTAGTTAACATTTGTCAGTCGGGCTTTGTCGTTAATTTCAAGGTCTTTAACAACAAAAAATGTACCATCCGGAACAGGCGCCCATATTGTCAGTTTTTGACCCGGATAGATATTTTTCGATTTGAGGTTGTTCCAGTAAACGATATCCTCTATGCGGCACTTGTATTTTATTGCTATCTTATGAAAGAACTCTCCTTTCTTTATCGTGTACTCTATTTTATACCTGTTTGTTGTATCACCCACTGGTACATAAACCATATCGGGATTAGCAGCCGGTTCAAGAGCGGGCTCGTTCCTGATGAATTCTATCATATTCGATGACGGCAGGAAAAGTCTCACCGGCAGATCGCCTGCAGGAATAAAATCTTTTATGAAAACGGGATTCAGCGATCTTACAAGGTCTTCCTGCAGTCCGGCAGCTTCACTCACTTGCTTTATCGTTAGAGGCTTGTTCACATAAACAGTATCCACATCATCAAAACCAATAAAATAAGGCGTAGGCTTAATGTCATAATTCCTGTAGTATTTCATTACATAGTTGACAGCGATGAAAGCGGGCACGTAAGCCTTGACCTCAGCAGGCAGATATGGCTGCAGTTCCCAGAAATTCCTTTTGCCTCCCGATCTCTCAATTGCCTTCTTCACAGCTCCTATGCCACCGTTGTATGCTGCCAATGCAAGCTGCCAGTCATTCAGGTTGCGATACAGGTAATCAAGGTATTGACATGCGGCTATGGTGCTTTTCAGCGGATCGCATCTTTCATCAATGTATGAATCAACTTTCAGGTCGAACATCCTAGACGCCTGGTACAGAAACTGCCACAGCCCCATTGCCCCGGAAGAGGATCTGGCCCTGGGGTCAAGTGCCGATTCTATAATGGCAAGGTATTTAAGCTCCAGAGGGAGGTTGTACTTGCTAAGGTACTCTTCAAAAAGCGGGAAATAGTACTGCGACCGGCCGATAATCCTGCTTAGGTGATCTCTGCGTTTTACAACGTAAACATCTATATAAGCCTTTACCTGGTCGTTATAATCAAGTTTTATTGGGGTTCTGGAATCAAGTTCCTTAAAGCGGGTTTCGTATAACCATTCGGGATACTCAGTTACTGAAACGGATTTCTTTTCGGTGGGATATTGACCTTTTACATAAAATGAAACATAAACAAAAACAAAGGTAATTAATATTTTGCAGTTGAAATGTTTCATAATATTTCAAAAAATCACAATATAAAAGCCGGACGAAACGATTTGCCGGCCTTAATCAAAAAAAGAATAACAAGATGTCCTCTTGATCACTTATCCTTTATGGCTTCTTTTTTTTCTTTGTCAGCCTCCTTTTCCTCAAAGCCTTCTTCCTTGGCTTTCTTAAACTCCCGCATTCCTTGTCCAAGTCCTTTCATCAGTTCGGGGATCTTCCTTCCGCCGAATAACAGGACTAGTGCAAGTATAATAAGTATCCACTCGTATCCGCTGGGCATCAATAATAATACATTTGAACTATACATGATATTATATTTTTTGTTATTACAAATTTAATAATCTTTAGCTGCTATTTGCTAAAAAATGCCTTAAAAATATCATTCCCGTTTGCATATAACAACAATCCAAGCAACAAGATCATACCTGCAACCTGTGCATACTCAAGGAACTTATCACTCGGCTTACGTCCCGTGATCATTTCGTAAAGCAGGAACAGAACATGGCCCCCGTCAAGTGCCGGTATGGGCAGAATGTTCATAAATGCCAGTATCAGTGAGATAAGGGCTGTGTTGCTCCAGAACACATACCAGTCCCACGAAGCAGGGAACAGGTTGCCCATTGCTCCGAAACCGCCGAGTTGTTTCACTCCTTCTTTGGTGAAGATCAGCTTGAGCTGTTTCACATAGTCAACAAGTATCTTAAACCCTTTCTTGATACCTGCCGGGGCTGCTTCCCAGAATCCGTACTTGAATCTCTTCACCTCGATGAAATCAGGCTGCTTGTTGCCTACACCGATAATTCCTTTTTTGGGTACATGAACGGTAAGTTCAACATCACGGCCTCCTCTGAAAACTACTACATTTAAGTCTTTTCCGGCATGACTTACAATGGCTTTCTGAAACTGATGGAAGAATCCTGCCGGCTTCCCGTCCACAGCGATGACACTATCGCCTTTCATCATGCCTGCCTCTGCTGCCGCACTCTTAGGCACAACAGAATCAATGATCGTCGGGATCTGGAATTCGGCAAAGGTTTTCACTCCGGCTGCCATTATCCTCTGACCAAAATCAGGAGGAAGTTTCAGTTTAAATGTGGAGTCTCCCCTCACTACTGAAACCTCGGTAGCATCTTCAAGCAGTATATGCTTGGCTATGTCCGAAACAGTCACCACCTTAAATGAATCAACATAGGTTATCCTGTCGCCGTCCTGAATACCAATCTCATGCGCAACAGGGGTGTAATAAAAACCGTATTTAGCGCTATCGGCATCATAATAAGCCTGTCCCCATGTATACAGGACAAGCCAGAAAATAACGAGGGCCGTTATAAAATTAACCAAAACACCGCCTATCATGATAAGAAGCCGTTGCCATGCCGGCTTTGCCCGAAACTCCCAGGGCTGCGGGGGCTGCTTGAGCGCCTCCTTATCCATCGATTCGTCTATCATCCCGGAAATCTTCACATATCCTCCCAAAGGCAGCCAACCTATACCGTATTCTGTTTCCCCTTTCTTGTATTTAAAAAGTGAGAACCACGGATTAAAGAACAGATAAAATTTCTCCACTCTTGTATGGAATAATTTGGCAAAAAAGAAATGCCCGAATTCATGCAAGATGACAAGGAGTGAAAGACTTAAAATTAATTGACTAGCTTTTATAAATATATCCATCAACACTATTTTTTTCTAATTCAGAGCCACAAAGATATCTTTTTCCAAATAATTAACAATGAATAAAATGTTCTCTGTATATTAGTTTGATAAAACTTGCAGGCAGGAGGACTAAAATTACCCCCCCCCCTTACAGTTAAAAATGTATTTTTCTCTGCAGGATCACAAATTTTTGATGTAACGATAAGCAAAATCCCTTGATGCCTTGTCAAGGATTATGTAATCATCGAGCGTGGGATGCGAAATGTATTCAACCTTATCCATTGCCTCTTCTATCACATCCGACATCTGCAGAAATCCGATAGTACCGTTCAGGAACATCTCAACGGCAACCTCATTGGCAGCGTTCATCACACATGGCAGGCTGCCTCCCTTTTCCATTGCCTGATAAGCCATTGTTACATTTCTGAATATTTTCTCGTTAAGCTTCTCGAATGTAAGTTGCGGGTAATCAAGGAAGTTGAACCTCTCAAAGTTCGACTCTGCCCTTTCAGGGAATGTAAGGGCATACTGAATGGGCAGGCGCATATCCGGCAATCCCATTTGTGCTTTCATCGAACCGTCACGGAACTGCACTATGGAATGGATTATCGACTGCGGATGAACAATGATGTCGATCTGTTCCGGCTTTAACCCAAACAGCCATTTGGCTTCTATAGCTTCAAGTCCTTTATTCATCATCGATGCCGAATCTATCGTGATCTTATTCCCCATCGACCAGTTTGGGTGATTAAGGGCTTCTTCACGCGTAACCGTCATCATGTGGTCAAGCGATTTTCCCCGGAAAGGACCGCCGGATGCAGTCAGATATATCTTTTCAACAGGATTCTGAAACTCCCCCACAAGACATTGAAAAATGGCAGAGTGTTCCGAATCGACAGGTAGAATGCTTACTTTATGTTTATGGGCCAGTTCTGTGACTATTTCACCGGCAACCACCATGGTCTCTTTATTGGCCAAAGCAATTGTCTTGCCCGATTTAATGGCATTGATTGTTGGTGTCAGTCCGGAGAAACCAACCATGGCCGTCAGTACAATGTCTATATTTTCACCTTGCACTATCTGAGCAATGGCCTCACTCCCCGCATAAACCTTAACGGGATCATTTGCCAGTGATTCTTTGACAAGATCATATTTTTCCTTATTCCCGATAATGACTGCATCGGGCTGAAATCCCCTTGCCTGTTCTATCAGATCTTCAGCGCTGTTCAGAGCCGTCAAAACCTCAACCTCAAATTTATCAGGATGTTGTTTTATCACCTCCAGTGTCTGTTTCCCGATTGACCCTGTAGAACCCAGTATGGCTACCCTCTTCTTCATAAACTTACAACTCTTACGATGCCTACATCAGTTAAAATCTATATACTCTTCAGGATTTAATGGGATGCCGTTGTACCATAATTCAAAATGCAGATGGGGCCCTGTCGTGAACTCTCCCGAATTCCCAACGTTGGCAATGGCCTCACCGGCCTTAACCCTGTCACCAACTCTCTTCAAGAGCAGGGAGTTGTGCTTGTAGAAAGATACAAGGTTATTGGCATGCTGGATCCCGATTACATAACCTGTCTCAACGGTCCATCCGGCAAAGAACACTGTTCCGTCAAGCACAGAAGACACCCTTGCAGCCGGTCCTGCAACAATATCGACACCGTAATGCCCGCGAGAACCTCCAAAACGATTTACTATCACACCTTTTAATGGTGGGAAGAAAGATGTTTGTTCCAGTTTAAACCTTGCGCCGGAACTACCCTGATCTGATAAGTTGAATTTTTCCTGCTCCTCAACCTGAAGACGAAAAAGCGAATCCTCAGCAGATTTATTAAAATGTATTTTTTGTTTTTTCGGCTCTATATCGTCTTCTTCCTTAATGACATCATCAGGTGACGCTCCTTGAGGGATATCACCGTTAACTATGGATTTTATATCATTAAAGAACCTATCCCTGCGTTGAATTTCCAGCATCAGAGAATCAACAAGCTGTGCATTCCTGACTATCATCCTACGCTCCTCCCCCGATGGATATCCCGGGATATACTCACGCAATCCTGTAAAAGCAATAAGGAGGGTCACAAGTACTATCAGAAGCATGGATGTAATACCTACAACAGTAAAAACTTTAAGACGTGACAACCGCATTCCCAGAACCTCTTCATAAGTCTGCTCATTAAAAATAGAGAGTCGATAGTGGTTACGCAGTTTTTCATATAGAGCTTTTCTCTTTTCTGATTTTGCCATTTCTACATTTGTGATTTTCTTGGAATGCAAGCAAAGTTAAAAATTATATTATATGCATGTTACCGGGAAACATTTTTTTGAGGCAAATCAAAAATAAAATATCTAAAAATGTGGTTTATCCATGTTCCTATGCCAAATGACAGCTTTTCATCGGTAATTTTTCCAGTCTTGTATTTTCAACTAATACTTGCTAAAATCTCAGGACAGATAAATTTCTGATTTTTTTTGCATATCAGCCAAAAACCTTTATATTTGCACTCGCAAAATCAGAAACAGTTATTGTTACGATATATTGCGGGGTGGAGCAGTTGGTAGCTCGTTGGGCTCATAACCCAAAGGTCGTAGGTTCAAGTCCTGCCCCCGCTACTAAGAAAAGCCGGTGATCATTCATCGGCTTTTTTGTTTTAGCCCATAAAAATAAAGTTATAGTTGGGATCATATCCGTCAGCCGACGGACGTAGAGTTCAGTCTGTCCCCGCTACCAGGAAAGCTGATGATTATTCATCTACTTTTTTTATTTTTCACCGCAGAGACGGGAAGACGCAAAGAGAATATTTACGGATAGAGGACACTGATCTCACAGACAACACAGATTGGCGCAGATTAAAAAGAACAACTATTAAAAACTCAAGCAACAACATGAATTTGAGGCAATGCTATTCGAGTAAGGAACATAAGGTACAGAGCACCGGTAACATTTGTAGCCATAAAATTTAACACCACTCATTAGGTGCAGAGCACCGGAATATCCTCTGCACCTAAAGATTCATAAACCTTACTTCATATAAAGTCTCACTTCCATGTTCTCATCCCCGGTATGTATCCCCACCTGTTTCATCACTCCGCCTTCTCCAAAATATTTAAAAGTATAATCCCTGTCCTTTTCCAGTTTAAAGGTCAGCACATCGTTCATGTCCTGAGTCGGGCCGCTGGTACGGCCGCCGCCTATCTGCTCGTCACCGCTGAACACATCCACATTTGTGGCAACACGATCATCACCTTTAAGAGTGCAAACAGGGCTTTTAAACATCCACACCTTTACATTTATCCTGTTGCCTGCAAGTTGTTTCTCCCTCTCTGCATCCTGATATATCCTGATATACCTGTCCGTCACATTGTATGCATGCACATAAGTTATCGTTGAATCCCACACCAAGGGAAATGAGGTATCTGCCGGTTTAAAAGAAGTGGCATAAATGGCATGCTCCCGGTCATTCGGATCTGCCTTACCCGCATCTGCCAAAAACCAGCTTTTGTTCAGTCCGCTGGGATAATACTCGGTAAAGTACCACTCACCGTCTATCCACACTTCGTTCCAGTTGTGGTTCCCACGATTGTCGTGCCAGTTCGGGGTTCCTGCAATACGCGATGGGATACCAACTGCCCTGAAAGCATCGGTGAGAAGTACGGAAAGCCCGCTACAGGAGGCCATCCCCTGATCCATCGACTCGTACGGACTCTGGTCTGGCTTCTTACGTTTCGTATTATATTCCACCTTCACCTCATCCTTTATATTCTTGTTTACGGAATCGATGGCAGAGCGGATATCAGTGCATCCTGCCACATATTTATCAAACCGGTTAAAGAAATCTTTTCGCCAGTTATCCCTTCTTTCGTTCATGCTCACATAGGGCAATACCTCATTTAAAAATATAGAATCCGGCAGTTCCCTTGCCCATGGATACTTTTCCCTTGCACGATAAGCATAATCAACATTTTCCAAAAGGAAACCTGCAGTGAGCGTCCTAAGGTCACGGACAGGCATATTTGCGATAAGGAATGCCATGCCTTCCTTTTGATTTACAGGGGTGTTGTTAAGTGCCTGTTTCAGCTCCAGAACATTGTCTCCTGCTTTTCGAAATGCTTCATCAAGTGCAGGCCAATATTCCTTTGGCACATTGTAATACTTATCAACACATCCGGAAAACAAAGTTGTGACCAATAAAAATGAAAAAATCATTTTAATAGTGTTTCTCATATCTCTATGTTTTAAGAAAAATTACGGACAGTAAATATAGAGAAAAGAAAAATAAACACCCCCCCTCAGCATAAGACAAATCACCACCTGGCCCTGTACCCTCTGGTGTCAACATGCACAAAGTAGGTATGCCTTGACGTTTTGTTGTAAACACCTAACCCTCCTATAAACTCTCTATATTTCGGGTCTTTCTCTATCTTTTCAACCACACTGGCGATCACGCGGGCATCTTTTATGTTTATCCTGCCATCCTTGTTCAAGTCGTCCATTCTGCCGTCATGATTATCATCAACATACAAATCGATGGCATCACCAAAAACGTGCCTGCTGTATTTCACATTGCCGATGCTCTTGTTGTAGTAGGGAGTTCTGTATGCACTCATCAAAAAAAAAGTTTTTGCATTAACTCCCTCTTCGTTCAATTTATCAAGCATCAACTCCAGTTTACATAACATGCTGGGCCTGATTACTACATACTTTGGCCAGTCTCCCGGTTCTTTGCAAAGAAACTGTTTTAACTTAAAGTGGGGTGTTATAAAAACATCTTTGTTATCATCCGTTACTTCAGTGAAACCTTTTGGATTATGATAATCCTTGTATTTCTTTTTTGGATAATCTCCTATTCTATACCCGTTAAGATAACCGTTCTTTAATTTTGAAAACGGCTCCATCACAAAAATATTTAGATGCATCTCGTCCCCGCTGTTAGTATCTGTAACGGTTAAACGGCACAGGCCTTTCTTGCCCGGTGCTGTAAAAACCCATTTCCCGGCCTCCATGCTCTCCATCTCTCCTTTATCACTTTTCACCTCCACATTATCAGAACCGGAAATGGCAATAGGCAGTTTTTCGCCGGGAAGGACAAAAAAACTAAAAATCTTAAGATATGTTTTCCCCCCATCCGCACTTACGAAAAAGCCAACTCTTGAACCCGATTTCTCTTTTCCATCTTCAAAAGCTACACATATCTGATGCAACAGCACAAACAGAACTATAATTAAATTTCTCATTTCTTGCTCATAAATGGACGGGAGCTTTCAGTGCCTCCAGAACTGCATTGTCCCGGTTGTACACATCCTTGTTAAAAAACAATGTTTTCTTATCGCTTGAGGCACCGGCAGTCCAGTAAAGTATTATCACATCCTCGGGATGTGGCAGATATACCCTTGTGGTCTTTTTTGTAGCAAGTATCTCATTAATCTTTTTCATATTCCATTTTTCAGGATCATCCATAAGATTTATCAGCAGCTCCCATTTCTTATGCAACCTGATACATCCGTGACTGAAAGCTCTGTCCTGCCTGCTAAACAGACTGCGTGACGGCGTATCGTGGATGTAAACTGAATATTTGTTAGGGAATATGAACTTCACCTGCCCAAGGGCATTGTGCGGCCCCGGCTCCTGACGCACAGTAAACGGAAAATTGTTCTTAGAATATTTTGAAAAATCAATGGTTGCCGGGTCCAGGATCTTCCCGGCCCTGTCCATTATCACCATATTCCTGGATATAAGGTACCCCGAATCCCTTTTTATCTTTGTCAGGGTCTCCGTAGAAGCTATGGAATAGGGCACTGTCCATGTAGGATTGATCTCAGCATAAATCATCTTCCCTTTGAAGATGGGCGATTCATGATGGAGTTTACCAACTATGGCCGGTGAATAATAAGTTATCGAATCATCCTGAATGCGCCTTACATTAAAGCCGGCAATGTTCACGACCAGAAAATCATCAGGCAGATCATGCAGCACCCAGCGGCCGCGTTCCAGATTTACAAGCAACATCTCTATGCGTTTTTCAACAGGAACATTCATTTGCGCCAAAGTGCCTTTGCCAATAATTCCATCGGAGATCAGGTTATGCCTGAACTGAAACTTTTTTACGGCAGCAACAAGATCTCCGTCATACCGTGATGAAGTATCATTTTCGGAAGAAGAAACATAGTCGCCTGTGATGGTAAGGTACTCCCTGAGCACAGGAATCCTCACATCTGTCATGCCCGGTTTCAGCACATTACCCTCCGGAATTTGAGGCCAACCTCCATCTTGTGCAATCCTTCTGTAATTATTCAATCCTTCCTTAAGACCCGTGTACATGTAATGTTGCGGCTTCAGGTTTTCGAAAAACGCGGGCAGGTCTTTCTCATATTTGTATTTGACAAAAAGTTCATCGAGGCCTGCCGGTGCCGGATTCTTAGGAACATCCCAGCTTTTTCTGATCTCCGACTGATCGACCTTACCCCACAAAAGATGATGGCCGTACATAACAACAGCATCAGAAATGAGCAACTCAAGATCTGCAATCAATTTTGGGTCAAGGTCACCGTTCTCCACCTTTGCTTCAAGCTCTTTGATCTTACCGCTGTGATAATCGGCAGGATCCAAGCCTTCATTGTAAGAACCTTCAAGTATCTCTATTATCTCATCCCTGTTTTCCTTATTGAACCACATAGGTTCGAGATCATGTTTCGTGTAGTAGTTGATCTCCCTTTCCGATGCATAGATCTTTTCTCCGTCAACAACAGCCACACCACTTTCTACGTATGCTTTTATCTGTTTTTTAACTGAATTATAGATCTCCTTATACTGGGCATCTGCAATTGAAAAAGTAAGAAGAAACGGGATAAGCAAGAAAAACACTTTAAACATAAACGACATAATTAGATTAAATAGATATACTGTAAAACACAGAATATCTGTAATTGTTCAAAATGCGGTATATATCTGGTCCGGGGCAAACGGGAGATCAATAAAAAATTTGTCCGCCTCTCAAATGACAAAAAAGATTGTTTATAAGCGATATTCGTTGTGCCAAGACTATCCCCTGGAAAGAATTTATTGCTTTCCTCTATTCAAAACGTCCCGCCGTTCCAGCCGAACATATTTCGTTTTGCATCGGCAAATTCAATGTAGATCCGGTTCTTGGGGATACCGATGCGCTCTTCAATGAAGCTGCATAATCCTGCTGAAAGATTTGCTGTTTCATTCTCGGGAAGCCCTATGCTTTTCAATTCCACATAGGCCAACGGGGCATCACTGCCGCCAAAGAGCATTTCTGTTCCCGGTTCAATGATGATCATGATGTAACCTGATGGCTTATTCAGCACCTCGGACAACAAAGATGTTGCATCCGACATGAATTTGCCCTTATCTTCTATTTTTGCGTTTGTTTGAACTTTTAATACCGGCATGGTCGTAATTTTTTAGTTATACATATTTTTAATCCTTGTATTCTGCCAGCTCAAGGATGATATCATCGGGGCCGTAAAAGTAACAAAGCCGCTTTTTCTCAGTGTAGTTTTGTATTTCGGAAAATACTCGAACTCCTGCATCCTTCAGTTTCTGATAAACAGTGTCAATATCCGTTACTTCCAGTGCGATATGCCTGAACCCTATCCTGTTTGCATGGTGCATCTCCGGATCTTTTCCTCCCTCGGGCTGAAAATATTTGATTAGTTCAATGCTTGTTTCTGTTCCCGGAATTGACAACCGTGCAAACCTTGCTTTCACATCTTTCAGCCCCACCGTAGCATCCATCCAGGGCCCTTCAAGGTAGCCATCTTTTTCATCTTCAAAACCAAGCAATCCGGTGAAAAACTCCTTTGTCTTTTCAATGTCGGTGACCGAAATATTTATGTGGTCTATCTTCCTGATCATCAACTATGGTTTTACATAGCTTTCAAACTCATATCAAGACTTTTGATGTGGTGAGTGAGGGCACCTACCGAAATGTAATCTACACCGCACTCGGCATAATCGCGCAAAGTATCCATCGTTATTCCTCCCGAGGATTCCGTTTCGTACCTTCCGTCGATCACCCTGACAGCTTCTCTTGTCTGCTCGGGAGTAAAATTGTCGAGCATGATACGATGGATACCTCCTACCCTGAGAACCTCGTTAAGCTCATCCATGTTCCTCACTTCAACTTCTATCTTAAGGTCCTTGTTGTTCTCTTTCAGATATTCTTTAACCGAAGTGATTGCTTTCTCAATCCCTCCGGCAAAATCGATATGGTTATCCTTTAGCATTATCATATCATAAAGTCCCATGCGGTGGTTTTCGCCACCTCCGGTTTTCACTGCCATCTTCTCCAAGACCCTTAATCCAGGCGTGGTCTTACGTGTGTCAAGCACCTTTGTATTTAGTCCCTCGAGCTCTTGTACATACTCATTGGTACGGGTGGCAATGCCGCTCATGCGCTGCATGATGTTCAGCACAAGACGCTCCGTTTTGAGCAGTGTCCATACCTTACCTTCTACCGTAAAAGCAATATCCCCCGGCTTTACCTTTGTACCGTCTTTTATGAAAATGCCCATCTTAACTTCAGGATCCACCTTTTTAAATACCTTTTCGGCAATCCCGATCCCCGCAATGATACCCTCCTCTTTTACCAGAAGCTGGACTTTACCTGTGGCCGTCTCCGGTATGCACGACTGCGATGAGTGGTCTCCGTCACCTATATCTTCTTTAATTGCCAGGTCAATGAGCTCTTCGATAAGTTGTTCTTCCATCACTTCTCAATTCTTAGTTGATGTATTAAAAGTTTGTTGTTCGTTTTTTTGGTAAGAAAGTAAAAACGGTAAAAATTATTACCGGATTTATAATTTCCTATTGCAAACGATGCGTTCTGTCTGCTGCCCTGATGGATAATCTTAAAAGATGAAGGTGGATTTGTCGAGAAAAATTCTTTCAGTATCATTTGAGCCTGTGACTTGCTGAAAATGCCTGATTTTTGAGGGATCACAAGCTCAATATTTTCATTGAAGTATGACGCCAGTTTTTCAGCATTGCCGTTTGCTGTGGAGGTTATGATACCCTGGGGCAGATTGTTGCTTTGTGCTGTTGCAGGTGAACAGTTAACGATGGATATCATCAAGCCAAACACTACTGTTTTCAGAATATTTTTCATTGTAAACAGTTTTATTTTATGGCATAAAGATGCATAAAAATATGCAGTTGGTTTAAATATTTTGTCAAAAATAATTAATTACAAAAATTAAACCATATTTTTATAATTGCTGAAATCCGCAATAAAAATGTTTTATTGCGGATATATAAGGAATTGCTTGCTTCAAGGCAAAATAGTTTTCCTGACAGGCAGAAATTAACTTTTTGAAAGCATAAGAGAGCCGCATTTATGAAAATAAAATTAGTTGTAGTAGGTAAAACAGACGACAAATACATACTTGAAGGCATTAAAAAATACACCGGCAGGCTTAAACATTACATCTCCTTCGAGTACACCGAACTGCCCGACATAAAAAACAGCAGGAACATGTCCCGTGAACAGCAGAAAAAACTAGAGGGTGAAGCTTTGCTGAAAACTGTCCGTGCAGGAGATCAAATAATCGTACTGGACGAAAAAGGCAAAATGTTCACTTCGCGTGAGTTTGCCTCGTACCTGGAGAAACGCATGGTCTCAGGTGTAAAAAGAGTTGTGTTTTTCGTGGGCGGCCCTTACGGTTTTTCCGATGAAGTTTATTCCAAAGCTGCCGACAAGATATCATTGTCGAAAATGACTTTCTCACACCAACTTGTGAGATTGATATTTTTCGAACAGATTTACAGGGCCATGACCATCATAAAAAATGAACCGTACCACCATG
>JALVJU010000237.1 GCA_027034005.1 Marinilabiliaceae bacterium | reverse complement strand
AACATAGATATTGATTTTATATGATTTGTATCTATATTACGAAACAAAGTTAATAAAAAACTGGTAAGACTATATAATAATATGTATAATTCATTTATTATTAATAAATTCTCACATATCCAAAGGACTTTTTATCGATTTGATATTATTTAAGGCTACTTTTGTATATATTTCAGTCGTGCGGGTGCTGTTATGTCCCAATAACTCCTGAATATATCGCAAATCCGTGCCGGCTTCCAGCAAATGGGTGGCAAAACTATGACGCAACATATGGGGTGTTACCTTTTTCTTAATACCCGCTTTCTTTGCAGCGTTCTTTACAATATTCAATACACTGGTAGCACCATACCGTTTTCCGTTGATACCTTCAAATAAATATTCCTTAGGACGATACTCCTTAAAATATGTACGCAAATCATCCAACATCTTAACACTTAATAATGTAAGACGATCCTTCTTTCCCTTTCCCTGTTTAACGTTGATAATCATCCTTTTACTGTCAATATCCGTGATTCTCAAATCCAATAATTCTGCCCTGCGAAGTCCCGATGAATACAACAGTTCAATGATACATTTGTGCTTGATATTCTCTGTATGATCTATCATCGCTATAATCTCTTCTTTACTCAATACTTTGGGCAACGGCGTACTCTTTTTCGGACGCTCAATGGCATAAAAACGGTTGGGCATTCCTTCAACTACTTCATAATAAAATTTAATGCTGTTAATCATTTGATTCAAAAAAGAATCCGAAGCGCCTTCACGTACCAATTCTTGAAGGTACATACGAATATCATTTTCGTTAATATCGAATAATTCCCGTTCTGAAAAATAATTCATAAAACGTTCAAACATAGATATATATGTCCTTGCAGTATGTTCTGAATAACGTTTCAATTCCAACTTAGAAAGAAAACTATCAGGGCATTTTTTGCCGGATGTATATCTGTTTTTCTTGCGATATTTATCCAGATCAATAGGGGTACTTTCCGGCTTTGCCGGCTTGTTTGTGTAAAATCGATTCCCGTTTACCCAAGCAATACCTTTAAATTTACGATAAATCAATGACAAATTTTCTTTTGTATTGGGCAAATATGCCATTCCGTATGCATCACTCCACTTGATTTCGGGCAAAGACTTAATGATAGCCTGAATTTCACTGTCCGGATAAAACTGGAGGCCAATCATCTTTCTGCCTTCAATCAATAAATGCTTTAAACTGATTCTTTTGTTGTATTTCTCTTCCATAATAGGACAAAACTAATAAAAAAAATGAATAAATATTTGAAATAATACAAAAATGTTATAAATTAGCCGTTCATAACCGTTCGGAACGGATAAAAATAAGATGCTCAAATACAATAAGTTGTAGTACTAATTTGCAAAATATTATCCATGTCAACATATCATAGAGAATACAAATTGGTTAATAATAAAAGAGTACAAAGTTTGACGCAAAAAAGTATGAGGAAGCCCTAAATAGGGCTTCCTCAAAAGCTCAGAAGTGCATTGATTTTGTGATTTTTGAAGTGTAGATGTATATAAATACTTCAAACTGAAAAAGTTACAAAAGCAGTGTGCTTCTGAGC